>CAYYHN010000424.1:0-4732 GCA_964471245.1 uncultured Rhodothermaceae bacterium
ATTACGAAGAGGTGTCAACAGTGAGGTTGCCGCAAAAAAACTCCAGTCTACGCCATCGTGCGCAGGCTCCGTAAACGCAACCACGGCCCCGGCATCTAACAGCGGACGCAACAAGGCCAACTGCTCGCGGCGTTCGCCGGCAAGAAGTTGCGGCAATGCAACCGGTGTTTCAGATGCATCGGGCATACCTACCAGCGCGCGCACTGCACCGGGTTCTGCCCAGTAGGCCTTGGCATCATACGCCGTACACACGCACATTTCACCCGCTGCCACGGTATACCATACAGATTGCGGCCACGCCTGTGCAAGCGCAGCGGCTATTACGTCACGCTGGACCGTGGCCGTCAATCCAATGGCTCCACAAGAAAGATTGGTGCCTGCCAAATAACCACGATAGTAACGTGGCTGTGCTAGAAAGGCCTCCAATGAACCCAAACCACGACTACGCTTACGTGCATCGGCATCAAGATCGTCGCTGAGTACCTCCAGCGCGGTAGGTTCTTCGTAGAAGTATTTAATAATATCCACAGGCGCTGTCTATTCACGTACCAATCTATAAGGCGACCGTAGAACGCAGCGTATCTTTAGACGTTTCCACACAAGGCCTTTGCCCTGTGGCTTCCTGTAGTCTGCCTGATTCTTGTATGCTTACTGCACTCCACTCTCTCTGGACATGGTTTGCCCTTGGCAGCCTCATCCTGATTTGGCGCCCGCTCCTGTGGGTGATTTACCAGTTTGATCGTGCGCCCTATATGCGCACCGGCTTCTGGTTTCGCCGCCTCGGCTCGCTGATGACACGCGTCAACCCTGCATGGAAGGTCAAGCTCATCGACGTTCACAACGCCGACCCTCAGCAAACCTACGTAGTCGTGGGTAACCACCTCTCCAACGCCGACATTCCCGTTATCAGCCGCCTCCGCTGGGAGATGAAGTGGGTCGCTAAAGCTGAATTATTTACCCTACCTATTGTTGGCCCCATGATGCGCATGGCCGGTGATATCAAAGTGGACCGTAGCTCCAAACGCAGCCGTGCACAGGTCTTGTTCACCGCCAAAGACCTCCTCGACCAAGGCTGCTCTGTGATGCTCTTCCCCGAAGGCACCCGCTCTCGCGACGGCCGCACCCTCCCCTTCACCGACGGTGCCTTCCGCATCGCCATCAAGTCACAAGTTCCCATCCTGCCCCTCGTCGTCGACGGCACCCAAAACGCCCTCCCCAAAAACACGTGGAAATTCGGCCACGCCGACAACATCCGTCTAAAAGTACTCCCCCCTATTGCCACGACAGGTCTCAAAGGCGCTGATGCCCAACCCCTCCGTGACCAAGTCCGCACCCAGATCATGCAACAACTAGCCGAATGGCGCGGTGTATCCATCGCTGAAGTCGACAGCCACCTCCTTGCTCCGGTGCGTCAAGAATCGGCAAAGAGCAGCACAACGCCTGCTGGATCCTAAGGCGCTGTTTGGCATACACCCATGGCGGACCGTGCCTTCGGCCCCGCAAAACTACGCTGCCCTATAGCTCAATTGGCAGAGCGCCTGACTCTGGATCAGGAGGTTTCAGGTTCGAATCCTGATAGGGCAACCCCTGAAAAACGGCCTAAAATCACTCCATACGGCGATTTTAGGCCGTTTTTGCGTTGTGTCGCCAGAGCACCATTTCTGCAAAGAATTGCAGGTTTTTGCAACTTTGTGTACCCCATTTGTACCCCCTTTTTTTACTACGCCCTAGAAACGTGGAGTCACGGAGGGTCTTTTCGGTGCAAAACCACCCTTCCGCAAGGGGCGGTTTCGGCCAACATCACCCCTGTTTGTTTCCATAAATCGCCGATTAATGTCCGCACTTTTCCCAGAACTGGAGTCTTTTCACGTTCTCCACAGACGACTGGAAGGCGTTCGCGTGCAGGCACTTCGGGCATGCTGGGAGAATATGTGTAGCCGGAAAATGTGGACGTAAACTTGTGCCCGAATCCGTGAGCACATCGGCATACTGTATTTATGCCGGGGCTGGGATCAGCGGCGGTTTTTGCTGGGGGTACCCCCCTACCTTGTTTCAGCCGCCCTTGACGCAGCACGACCCGCGATGACCTATCTTCGGGCCGGGCGTGCATCTTCCCAGATGCAATATGGAAACGACAAGGGGGCTTGAATGCCCGAAGTGTGGCACGGGCACGTGGGCAACGAAAACGGTTCGCTATGACGGGTGGCTACGACGCGTGCGACTGTGCCGCAATCTGCGGTGTATGTATGCGTTCCTGACTGAAGAAACCGTCTTGGAGGTGCGCAGGCCCAAGGCCAAAGCGTCCTAGACCAATAAGGGCGGCAGCCGATGGGCACGCTCTGGGTCGTGTGGCTGCTGGCGGGCGATGCGTTCACGGGTCTTCAGCGTGGTGGGGCACGCCGTGCATTTGCGCTGCCGGACGATGAATGCGCCGTAGTTGTAGCTGTTGGTGACGGCGGTTTTGCTTCCGCATTCAGGGCACGTGATACCATCGCCGGGGGTGGTGGGAAGTTTGGACATGGGTGTTCCTGTGGTTCTTGTCCACACGCCCAGCCCTAGAACCCGGCTGGGGCGTGAAGGCTCCGAAAGCGTCTGCGGCCACCAGCTTCGACGTGGACGTCGGCCAGCTTACGCAGCCTCGGAGAGGGGCTGGGGTGTCTGGTGCTGCTGGTACGCGGGCGTTTCGATGACCAACAGCGCGAAGAGGCGGTGCAATTTGTCGGCGGCGTGCTGCTGGGGGCGGGTGCCTGCCCAGCCGTCGAGGTCGCTTAGGAGGCGATCCCGGAAGCGGGCGCGGTCGGTGATGGTTTCGCCGAGGCCGAGTGCCAGCGGCTCGGGGCGGCGCATGGCGGGGGTGTGCTGCAACCACAACGCGAGCGGTGCCACATCGCGGCCAAAGACGCGGACGGCATTCGCGGCCACGGCCATCACTGCGGCACGATGCTGGGCAAGCTGGGCACGCAGATGCGCAGGCACGCACGACAACGGCCACACACCAAAGCGACCGCTGGGACGCTGGCGAATGAGGATGCCGCGTGCGCTCAGGTGTTCGAGTACGGCGGCAACATCGGCGGGGGTGGACATGGGGATTTCCTCCGGGCGGGTCGGCCCGTTTGTGTGTGCGGGCGCGTCCGCAGCGACCGGGCAGGAATGGGCATAGCTCGCCTGTCCGATCCACGTGCGGGACGCGATCTGGTGTGGTTGATTCCTTTGGCGTACAAACCTAACGGCAGGCCGGGCCTAGAACGGTGCCCATTCATCGTCGGGGGGTGCGTTGCTGGGTGGCGTTGCCCGGTCGTCTCGGACATGCTCCGAGCCGGATTTCGGGTTATCAGGGGGTATAAACCCTGATTTTGAAAAAGGCTTGTCCGGCACGTCCGGCTTGTCCGGAGGTTGCGTTTTTGGTGCCGTTTGGGCCGTTTTTGCTATGGCGTTGCTCCCGGACGTGCTTTGGCGCTGCCATGCCTCCGCCGTGGGCTTGTCCGGGGGCAGCGCCATAAATAATCCTTGATTTTCGCCTGATTTAGCACCTTTGGCGTTGCCGGACGTGCCGGACAAGCCTTTTTTGATTTCAAGGTTACTAAGAGAGAACAGGCGGGCGCGGCTGCTGCTGTGCCGGGGCTGGTCGTTGCGCTCGATGCCGAGGGCGCGAAGATCGGGCATGATGCGTTTAAGCCGCGCCGTCAAGCCCTGCACATTGCCGGGATAGTCCTTTCCGGGTCGCTCGGGGTTGGGCAGGTAGGCTTTGAGATCAAGCAACAGTTCCGAGGTCGTCCCTTCCCATACGCCATAGGTAGCCCGCGCTTTGTCTTCGAGCATGGCGACAATAGCCGCCGTTACCTTGTCGGCCTCGACGCGGCTGGAAGCAGATTCGGCGCGGTCGGCCGCGAAGGCGTGCTCGAAGGTGCCCTCGGGGACGCCAAAGGCGGGTTCGGCGGCAAGGCTCCACAGCATGAAGTCGGCCATGCGTGGGAGTTCGTCCCGGTGCGTGGTCGCGTGGTTGCGTAGGGCGGTGGCGACGGCGTTGAAGATGCCTGCCAGCATCGCGGGGAGGTCGTCCTCGAACGCTTTGTCGATCTCGGATTCGCGGCGGCGTTCGGTGGCCGCGATGACGGGTAGGCGGAGGTTCAGCGAGCGGTCGGCCAAGTCGGGGCGGGTGGCAAGCTCGACGATGCCGTTCATCACCACAGGCCGCTTGGCGTAGAAGTATTCGAGTTCACGGCTGGTGTACAGCTTGCGGATACGAAAGCCGCCGCCCGTCGAGAGGCGGCACAGGGCATCGGAGAACCAATCGCGCAGGCCCGAGAGGTTATCGAAGGCAAGCATCCACGCGTTTTCGGCCCCGATCATCAGGTCTTGGATGTTGCGTGGGGCGTCCTCGGTCGGGGTCGTCGATGGGTCGATGAGGCGGCGAATGAACCGCGTCTTGGTGCTCTTGCCTGTACCCTGTTCGCCCGTCAGGTTGAGGATGGGATACGGGCCGCTGGGATGGTAGCACATCACCAAGTAGCCACACAGCAGCGCGAAGGCGTCGTCATCGTGCTGCAAGCCCATGTGGTACCGCAGGCGTCCCAAATCGGGCGTGGCCGCTGGGCGGGGCAAGGGCTTCATGCCTGTGCGCCGAATGAACTTGACCGGGGGCCGCTGCACCACGCGCCACCCCTCGGCAGTGATCTCGACGGCTTCCCATTGGTCGTTGCCGAGATCGGCGAAGACAGCCTCGAAGGGGACC
>CAYYHN010000425.1:0-2042 GCA_964471245.1 uncultured Rhodothermaceae bacterium
GGTCTTCTATGAGAGCAAAGACGGCACCCGCGTGCCGATGTTTGTGCTCTACAAAAAAGGTCTCCGCCGTGATGGCTCGAACCCGGTGTTTATGTACGCCTACGGTGCATGGGCATGGTCAGCGTATCCGTGGCAGGCACACATGATTCCGTGGATGGAGCAAGGCGGCGTCTACGCGGTCCCCAACATCCGGGGTGGTGGCGAGTATGGAGCAGATTGGCATCAGGAGGGCGCGCGCCATCACAAGCAGAACGGCATCGACGACTTCATCGCGGCCGCCGAATGGCTCATCGACAACAACTACACGTCGCCACAGCGCATGATTGCCAACGGAGGTAGCGCCAGCGGCATCATGCCTGCCGCCGCTGTCATCCAGCGCCCCGACCTCTTCGGCGCGAGCGTCATCAACTTCCCGACGCTCGACAAAGTGCGCTACGACCGCTTCGGCTCGGCCAAATCATGGATGCCTGAGTTCGGTAACCCCGCCAACCCCGATGACTTTGCCGCACTCTACGCCTATTCGCCGTACCACAACCTCGAGCCCAACCAATGCTACCCGCCCACGTGGATCCAAGTCGGCGAAAAGGACGAGACGACCACGCCGATGCACGGCTACAAGTTCGCCGCTGCCCTGCAAGCGATGCAACCGTGTGATGCACCGGTGTTACTCAAGATCGCTTGGGGTGCTGGCCACAGTTACGGGCTTACCCCAGACCAACGTTACCGCACACAGGCCGAAGAGTTGGCGTTTCTCGTACGGGTGCTTGGTTTAGAGATGGAGGCGCCTACTTATTGACCTGTTGCTGCACCCAGTTGATTTGCGTTTCGAAGAACTCCGGCACTAAGGTACCCTCGGGTGTCGTGAAGGCATGAGACGCTTTGGGGTAGACGTGCACGTCGAAATTGGTTTTACCAGCCTCGCCAAATGCATGCTGGATAATCGCGAGATTAGTTTCATCAGGGACCAGTTCGTCGTATTCGCCATAGAGCATGAAGACGGGCATGCCAAGGCGGTCAAGCACCGAGAGCCTATGGAGGTGGGCAAACGACCGAACATGCGGGTTGGCTTCCGGCGGATACTGCGTTTGGACAGGAGGCGCAGAGGCATCGAGCCCATCTGCATGCCATCTGCGGATCTCCTCAAGTGTGCTTGCCGCAATGAATCCATCCGCCGCGTCGTCGTAATACTGATGCCATAAGGCAACGATTGCGGCCTGCTGGGCTTCGGGTAGCGCTGCGTCGTGCATCTGCTCGCGCAGCGCCATCAGCCGACCTGCGCGAAAGTGCTCTACCGGCCCCGCAAGGTTGACCACAAAGGCTACGGATGGCGCTTGTGCGGCGGCCATCAGCGCGAGTGCGCCCCCTTCACTACCACCCCACAAGCCGACCTGCGCGGGATCAATTTTCTCATGTACCCGCAAAGCGCGGAACGCGGCCAACCCATCTGACGCCATGTCCGCAAAAGAGCGGGCATCAAAGTTGCCCGTGCTTTCCCCTGTGCCGCGTTTGTCGTAGATCAGCGAGGCAATACCTGCGCGTGCAAATCGCTCTGCAAAGGGCGCTTGGCGTTCCCGCGTCGTGGAACTGCCGCCTCCAAGGAGGACGAGGCCGGGGCAGGCGACACATCCTTCTGGCAGGTACAAAGAACCAGCTAATTGGATGTCACCGTGGTCGATCCGTACCTCTTCTATCTCCAAACTACTTTGGCCCCAAACCCATTGAGGCATGCAGATCAGTAGAAGCACAACAGTGGTGACGCAGTAGCGCACAAGCGGAGACCTCAAACGCATAAACTTGGCAAGCTAAAATGGCAGATACGCGGACGATAGGTAGAGTCTTCACGACCCCAAAAGTTGTTTGCCAAGATGCAAGAGAATAAGGACGTCGCTGCGGTAACCGCTAGTCGGATGCGAAAATGCCCTTGCATTGGTTGGATTATTAGTTGTAAAATTTCAAAACTAATAATCCAACACGATTCGATATGGGAAAAGCGAGTTTGGGCGATCTGGATGAACTCGTGCTGCTCGCTGTGGCGATGTTGT
>CAYYHN010000425.1:2052-4700 GCA_964471245.1 uncultured Rhodothermaceae bacterium
ACAACGCATACGCCTTTGCGATTAAGCAAGCGCTCGAAGACGAAGCCGACCGTGTGGTAGCCCTGCCGACGGTCCACGCGGCATTGTATCGGCTGGAGCAGCGTGGCTACCTGCACTCGTCGCTGGGTGGTGCGACTGCTGCGCGTGGTGGCCGCCGCAAACGACTGTTTCGTATCACCAATGCTGGGCTGGCGGCGCTCCATGCGGCCCGTTCCGTGCGCGAGCAGATGTGGCAGCGGATCCAAGAACGCGCGCAGCCACTCGGTGGCTTGACATGATGCCACCGCCCAAACCACCGCGCCACGCTACTAAGCTCCTGCACGCCTTGTGCGATGCGCCTTGGCGCGAAGAGATCGCCGGCGATTTGCAGGAGCAGTTTGCTTGGCACGTCCAGCAGCGCGGGCTCTTGTTTGCCCACTTCCTCTATTGGCGCGATGTGCTCCTGTTTGCCGCCCGCCCCCACACGCGTCGTCGTCGCCGATCGCCGTCCTATCCGCAAGCCCGAGGCCCCATCATGTTTCCCCATTACGCCAAAGTGGCCCTGCGCATGTTAGGGCGCAGCAAAGGCTATGCGTTCATCAATGTAACCGGCCTTGCTGTTGGCTTGGCCTGCTGCCTGCTGATCTTCCTTTTTGTGCAGCATGAACGCAGCTACGACCAATTCCACGCCGATGCCGATCACATCTACCGTGTTACCAACGATGTCCAACTGCCCTCCGGCGAGCAGTCGGCCTTCAACGTGTCGGCGTTTGTTGGCCCCCAGTTGCAGCAGACGTTTCCCGAGGTGCTGCGCTTCACGCGGTTGGCCCGCCCACGTGCTAGCGTTGTCTTCGAGCAGGGAGGTGATTTCTTCGAGGCACAACGCTTGCTCTACGCCGACGCCTCGGTGTTTAATGTCTTCAGCTTTCCGCTGCTGCACGGCAACCCCGAGACTGCACTGGTTGCGCCGTTCAGTTTGGTGCTGACGGCATCCACAGCGCGAACGTATTTCGGCAACCAAGATCCCATCGGCCGCGTGCTGACGGTCGGTGACGGGGCCGAAACCTATGTCGTCACCGGGGTGCTGGCCGATCTGCCGACGACCTCGCACCTGCAATTTGAGGGCCTCATCTCGATGGCGACGGCGCAGGGGACTGGCACGTTCAATTTTGAAGACCGCCTCGACCTACGCTTTGCCACGTATCTCCTACTGCAAGAAGGGACTTCGGCTGCGGGGCTCGCCGACAAGTTTCCCGATTGGGTCGAGCAGTTGATGGGGGCGCAACAACGGCAAGCAAACGTCTTCAGTACCTTCGGATTGGTCCCACTTGGTAAAGTCTACCTCCACGACGGTCATCGTGGCTTGGGCGAACGAGGCAGTGCTGCCAATCTGAACACATTTACGCTCATCGCACTGCTGACGCTGCTGATTGCATGCATCAACTTCATGAACCTCGCGACGGCGCGCGCGGCCAAGCGGGCCAAGGAAGTTGGTGTGCGCAAGGTGATGGGGGCACAGCGGCAGGAACTGACCGGACAGTTCTTGGGGGAGTCGACGCTGCTCAGCTTCGGGGCGCTGGTTCTTGCTTTCGGATTGGCTGCCCTCTTTATGCCCGTGTTCAACGCCTTGGCCGAAACGTCGCTGCGTATGACGGCGCTCCTGCAACCCATCGCGCTGCTGACCATCCTCGGTGGCACGCTTCTCGTCGGCCTCTTGGCGGGCTCGTACCCGGCGTTGGTGCTGTCTGGGTTTGTGCCTGCGCATGTCCTCAAGGGTCGTCATCTAACGAAAGCGCAGGGGGCGTCGCTGCGCACGGGGCTCGTCGTGTTCCAGTTTGCGGCATCGGTCGCGCTGCTGGTCAGTACGCTCATTGTCTATCAACAACTGCAGTACATGCAGCAGCAGCAACTGGGTTTTCGGACCGAGCAGATGCTTGTGGTTAACTTTCGGGGCGATGCGCAGGTGATTGAACAGCTCGATGTGATCAAGCAAGAGTTGGCACGCGTGCCGGGCGTCCTCGGCGTGACGGCTTCACATGCCGTGCCGGGGCAACTGAGTTATACCGCACTCGCCCGCGTCGAAACCGCAGCCGGTGATACCCGCGAAACGATGATGCCCGTCTTCCCTGTCGATGCCGACTTTGTGGACGTGTACGACTTAAACCTCCTCGCTGGGCGCAACTTCTCTGATGCGATTGCGACGGATGCGGAGGAAGCCATCCTCATCAACGAGACGGCTGCCCGTACGTTTGGGTTTGCGCCGCCCGAGGAAGCGCTCGGGATGGGCATCGCCGAATGGGGGCAGCAAACCCGTGTCATTGGTGTCGTCGAAGACTTCCATTACGCCTCGCTGCACCGCGCCATCGAGCCAATGAACTTCCTGCTCACCCCGTCGCTGACACGGTTCCTCACCCTGCGCATGGCAACGGATGATGTCCCACGCACGATGGCAGCCGCCGAAAACGTGTGGCAGTCGTTGGTGCCGCAGCGTGCATTCGACGCGCGCTTTCTGGACGAGACCTTTAATGCGCAATACCGCGCCGAGCAGCGCTTTGGGCAAATCGTGGGGGTCTTCGCTGGTCTCGCCATTCTCGTGGCCTGCCTCGGCCTCTTGGGGCTGGCGACGTTTATGGCCGCACAGCGTACCAAAGAGATCGGCATCCGCAAAG
>CAYYHN010000426.1:0-4693 GCA_964471245.1 uncultured Rhodothermaceae bacterium
GGCATGGGCCACAACAGCGCGCCCTATCTGCACGTGCAGACAGAAGCGAAGAAGTTCTCCTTCGAAGACCGCGCCCGCTTCTACGCCGACATGGATTTCGTTGATGTGCCACTCGAAGGCTTGCTCTCGAAGGAATACGCGGCTGCACAGCGCGCGCAAATCAGCATGGACGCCGTCATCAAGGAAATCACGCCAACTGATCCACGCACATACGAAGGCGATACCATTTACCTCACCGTCGCCGATGCCAACGGTATGATGGTCTCGCTGATCCAGAGCAACTACGTGGGCATGGGCAGCGGCCTTGTGCCGGACGGCCTCGGCTTTGTCTTGCAGGATCGCGGTGCCCTTTTCGCCCTAGAAGATGGCCACGCCAACGTATACGCGCCGAACAAGCGGCCTTTCCATACGATCATTCCGGCCTTTGCCGCGAAAGACGGTGTGCCATTCCTCAGCTTTGGCGTGATGGGTGGTGCGATGCAGCCGCAGGGCCACGTCCAGATTCTCAACAACATCATCGACTTTGGAATGAACGTGCAGGAAGCCGGCGATGCAGCACGCTACCGCCACAGCGGCAGTAGCCAACCCACGGGCGAGCATATGACCGACGGTGGCACGCTCCTCCTCGAAAGCGGCATCCCGCCGACGGTTGTTGAGACGCTGCGCCGCCTTGGGCACAACGTCCGCGTGAGGCCCGGCGGTTTCGGCGGCTACCAAGCCATCCTATGGGATGTAGCCAACGGTGTATACCACGGCGCAACCGAGATGCGCAAAGACGGCATGGTGGCGGGGTATTGAGTTTGGGTGTGTGGGAGGTTGGGAGTATGGGTGGTTTGGGAAGTCTGGGGCGCTTGAGAAGTATGGGGAGTGTGGGAGGTATGCGAGGTTGATAGAAAGGGCGTATGGGAGTGTGCAGCGGTGCAGACTGAGGAAGAACCCAAGTACTAAAAGCCAAAGCGAGGCGTAAGCCGAGCGTACGAATGACGGAAAAAACGTGCGAATAGGTCTAGTAGGAGAAGGGGCGTTGTTGACAGCGCGGCAGGCGGCGCTTGCAGGGCGGGCGGATGCCGAAGTGATCGGTGTGGTTGATACCGCAGCGGTTGATGTGTTGGTCGACGACGATGTGCTTCAAGCCATGTTGGCTGCTGCGGATGTCGTTTGCCTAGGCGGCCCCTCGGGCGGGCGGTTTATGGCGGCACGGGCGGCCGCGCGGCAGGGAGTACATGCTTTGCTCGAATGGCCGCCAGCAACCTCCATGCACGAAGGTGAAGCCATCATGCGTCTCGCCGACGAGGCGGGGACGACCTGCCGCGTGAGCCGTCCATTGCGGCGTCATCCATTGCTCGCTGCGTGGCCGGTGGGGGCACGAGCGCGATTGGTTACGCTGCAACTCAGTGGTATCCCCAGCGAAGCACGCTGGTCGCATGTTCTCGCTGATGCCTGTGATCTTGTCTGTTACCTGACGGGAAGCTACAGCGTGCAGCGTATCGAAGCCGAGGCGGTACGTGGTTACGCCGCGCATCCCGGTGCCGTGGCTTTCAGCATCCGGTTCCACAACGGCAGTTATGCGCAAGTTAGCTTGCAAAGGAGCCCTAGTCCGTATCGCAGCCATCTCTATGCAGGTAACCGCGACCATCACCTCGACACCGACCTCGACGACCAGACGTCCGCCCTCATTGCAAGCGAAACGAACGCCTTTATCGGTTATCTCGGTGGGGGTGCACCTGCTGCTGTATCGCTGCTCGACGGCCTATGCGTAATGCGTATCGTCGAGACATTGATGCAGCAACTTCGGTAGGGCGCAAGGGTGCTGTTACTGAAGGGGCGGCAGATTGGCTTTTACGTGATCGATGAGTGCATCGGTACGGACGAGATTGAGGCTGGGGGCAAGGTCGTCTTGGAAGAAGTAGTCGGCTTCGCGGTGTGGGATGCGGTCCCGGATGAATACATGCGCGCATGCGACACCACGGCCAGGTTGGAGCGGGAGCCGGTAGTCGAGGGCTTGGGCTGCGGTGAGCAGTTCAATCGCAAAGACGTGCTCGACGTTGCGAAAGACCTGCAGCAGCTTTACTGCGCCGACGCTGCCCATGCTAACGTGATCTTCTTGCCCAAGGCTCGTCGGGATGGAGTCGACGGAGGCGGGGTGGCAGAGTACCTTGTTCTCGGAGACGAGTGCAGCGGCCGTGTATTGCGGAATCATAAAGCCTGAGTTGATGCCCGTCTCGCGCATCAGCAAGCGCGGCAGGCCATCATGGCCTTCGAGCAGGAGGTAGGTCCGGCGCTCCGAGATGCTCGCCAGTTCAGCCAGCGCAATGGCGGCGTAGTCGAGCACCAGTGCCAACGGCTGTCCATGAAAGTTGCCCCCGCTAATGATGTCGCCATCGGGAAAGACCAGCGGGTTGTCGGTGACGGCGTTGATCTCGGTTTCGACTACGTGGGTCGCGTGCGCGAGGGCGTCGCGGCTGGCGCCATGCACTTGCGGCACACAGCGGAGGCAGTACGGGTCTTGCACCTTGCCACAATCACGGTGTGATTCGAGAATTTCACTGGCTTCAAGCAGCCGCCGCATATTGGCCGCGACCTGCTGTTGCCCTGCATGCGGCCGGATGGCTTGTATGCGCGCATCAAACGGGCGGATGCTGCCTTGCAACGCTTCTAAGCTCATCGCGGCCAGCAGGTCGGCCAGCATCACGAGGCGTTGACACTTTTCGAGGATATAGGCGCCGTAGGCTGCCATCATTTGGGTGCCATTGATCAGTGCCAACCCATCCTTCGCTTGCAGTTCGATGGGGGCAAGTCCATGACGTGCGAGTACCTCGGCAGCAGGCTCGGTGTTGTTGCCATCGGCTGTCCAAATGTGGCCGAGGCCAAGAAGAGGGAGAGCCAAGTGAGCCAGCGGCGCAAGGTCGCCGGATGCCCCAACGCTGCCGCGCGAAGGGACTACGGGAACGATATCGTGTGCTGCAAAGGCTAGGAGTTGGGCTAGGGTAGTTTCTGAGATCCCCGAATAGCCCAACCCCAGCGCATGGATCTTCAACAGCAGCATCAATCGACTGATCGCCTTCGGGACCGGCTCGCCTACACCGACAGCATGGCTCAGCAGCAGGTTGCGTTGCAGGGTAGCGAGGTCATCCGCTGGGATGCGTTTGCGTGCCAGCACACCAAATCCAGTGTTGATACCGTAGTAGGCCGTGTCTTTTTGCAAGGCCGCTTCCACGATGGCACGCGATGCGTGAACCTTCGAGGCATCTAATGAAAGCGCTTTTAGCCGCTTCGATAAGTCATCGTAGAGTTGTGAGAGCGTAATGTGCATGGGCCTACCTTGTTGCGCAGAGCAGACGTGATGTGTGGCACCGGGGAGGACGCGACAACACGGATGCACCAAAGTACACAATCAGAAGGATTCCACCGAGAAAACCACAGTCCATGCAGTAAATCCCAATTCAGGTCAGCTTCAGATGGTGTACTTCACAACATTCCTGCGAAAAAAATGATCGGACGTGGCAGTCAATGCGTCGAAAATACGCTTTACTAAATAGGTACGGCGCTGTCCGCGTGAGCTACTTGGCCCGGATACATGGGGGGAGCTGTTAGCATGGTGCCCCATGCATGCTGCTTAAAAACACGAAGACCATCCGTCCGCCAATAATTTACAGTGCTTTTGATCGGTAGATGTGTCCCCGGCGTACGCATGGTCGAGCCGACATGCTGGCGTACATGATTCGATCTGTATGCAGTACGCGAATGGCTTTGGGTATAGGCTCATGATTTGGTCATCGGTTTAGGCGGCCATATTCCTTGCACATTGTTGCGCAAAAGGCGTTCTTGAGTTCATATAGATCGATTATTGTACTTGATAACTAGTATTTTCTGATAGATCGCTCGCTTCCTTTTCGCCATCTTTTTCAAGCGATACAATGTCCGAGACGCCTTGTTAACCCCGACAGCAAGCTTTATGGAATGATGTCTGCTCCATCTCTCGGACTGTTCATGTTTTCCCGACCGATTTAACCGCTTTCGTCTCTTCTATTCCAAACACCCCGTACACCTTATGACCTATTCTACCATCTCGAAAAGCGCCATAATGATGCTTTGTGTGGCGCTTATGGCCGTTGTCATGACCGATAGCGCCCAAGCGCAGCGTGTCGCCATTGGCGCCCATGGCGGCACCATGGGCGGCGGCGTTAATGCCACCATCGGCCTTATGCCGAAGCTAAACCTACGTGCAACCGGCAATTTCTTCTCCTACTCCCAAGTCGAAGAGTTCGATGAAGACGACGTCACCCTCGAAGCCGACGCCGATGTTAACCTCGGCAGCTTCTCGGGCATGCTCGACTTCTACCCCTTTGGCGGCACCTTCCGCCTGACCGGTGGCGTGTTCTACAACGGCAACGACTTTTCGGTGGTTGCTGTGCCGATTACGCCTTACGAGTTTGACGAAAACAAGACGTTCCAGCCGGATGAAATCGGTTCGATCAACGGCGAAGTGCAATGGGAGCAGAACATCGCCCCCTATGTCGGGCTGGGCTTTGGCAATGCGTTGCGCCGCCGTGTGACGTTCAGCTTCGATTTGGGTGTGCTCTACACAGGCGCGCCGACGGTTAATCTAGAGGGAACGGGCTTGATTGCGCCGACGGCAGAGCAGGACGTGATCATCACGGACGGCTTGCAGAGCTTCGAGTGGTGGCCGTAC
>CAYYHN010000427.1:0-4687 GCA_964471245.1 uncultured Rhodothermaceae bacterium
AAAGACTGATGACGAACGCATTGAGGAAGTTGGTTTGTTTGTCGAACAGGCAGCGGAAAAACTCTTTGAAAAGTTAGAACCTCGTCGGCAACTCAGAGATCGCTACGCTTTTGTAAATGGATGGCAGTTTAATACACTACGAAATGAGTATATAGTCGAAATTGAGCTGAATTGGCGTCCAGGGCGATTTCGTGCTGGGTGGCATGAACTCACGGGCACACTTACGGTGAAGTCAAATGGTGAGTCCCCCGTGTTTTTTCGAAGTCGGAGTAATCGTAGAGCAGAACAAGCGTGGCAACGGGCGACTTCAACGAACAGCCTTTTTCTACGTCGTCTAGACATTTAGCAATTAACTAGAAAAGCATCTTTATCACCATGCGGATTCAAGACAATCTGGCTCTGGGAATTACAATAATGATGATTGTGGCTACTTTCAGCTTGTCTCTTCAAGGGTGTGACAATTCGGATCCTGAGGAAACACCTATGCCCTCCATCTCCGGTTCATGGGCAGGGAGTGCAAACGATGGTCTACAGACGTACACGTTATCTTTCGTGATCCGCATGCAGGGCGAATCTGCATTTGTAGCGGATGGGGAATTAGAGATTAATGGGACGACTCCATCAGAATCTCTAGGGTTTGTCGCGGAAGGTATTTACAACTTTCCTGAAGTGTCCCTAGCGATTTTTACGGGCGACGGGGATACATTTACCTATAGTGGCACCATCAATGAAGAGGCAAGCAGTATTAGCGGGATATTGAGTAACGCCGACAATCTAGCCCTCAATTTGAACTTAACAAGATAGTATTGGGCGCTCGAAATGGTCGATGGTTCTCGAGTGCCTTGTTGTTAAGCGCCTTGGCCATTGGCTATTAGCTCTTAGCCATTGGGTCTCGATGCCAACGTCGCACCCAATACCATCAAACCATCAGCCAATTCAATTCTAGCTAGATTGATGTGCTTACTCGTTGAGCATCCTACCCGATGCCAATAAGAAGCAGAGCTACGGTTGCCATTAATAGTCCGACCCAATTCGCTTTTGAGAGCGTTTCGTCCCATACATACACGCCAAGAAATGCTCCTCCTAAAACGATAGATATGCTGTTCAAGGGAAAAACCACAGGACCTGCTAGTCTTTCGATTGCTTCTAAAAGAAAAAAAGCAGCCCCATAATTGATACCACCTAGAAGGATCCCCAACGGTATCAACTGTAGCGAATACCGTCGCCCCCGTGCTGCTTGCTGTATAACGATCATAGTCCCAATTAGGAAGGCTACACCAAAGACTAACAACAGAAAAGCCGCCTCGGAAAAGTCTTTTGCAAAGCCCTCTTGAAACACTTTGAGCGAGATATCAACCAGTCCACCCGATGCGAAAAGACTAAATAGAATTAAAAAAACCGTTCGCCTCGAAACTTTTACATCTTCTTGGGTGCCCGCCGCATCCTCTGTTTTTGCGATCAAGTAGAATGCACCGCTAGCGAATAGTAAACCAAGTCCTTGTGGAGTTGAAGGAGTCTCGGACCATATCAACCACGAAGCTAGGACTGGGATTAGTACCGAGATTCGCATGACTCCAATCGATAATGCAAGCCCAACACGGTGTGTAGCGTATGCGAAAAGGAAAAATCCTAGGATAAATAGCGCACCCAATACAATACCTAAGGTAACCAAAGTCCATGGATACCCTTGAAAAGTCTCCACAGCTAATGGTTCAGGCAATGCCCAAAGAGCTACACCAAAAGCAACGATGTAATTTATCGTAAGCAGGCCAACGCGATCGAGATGACGAAGCGCTGCGTACTTAAAGATAATGCCAATACCGAGACTGCAGCAGACCGCCACAACAAGGTAAATCACGGATCCATCACCAAGTTATAATACCGAAGTGTACGTGGAACCACACGTATATTGCGTATCGATTGCGTTGGCACTAAAGCCAAGGGCCAACGTATTTCTGGTGTTGCTTGGCCTGAAGTATCTGTAAAGAGGCTGTTAAATGCTACAACTGCACGGAGTTCTTGGGAGTTCTCAGCAATAGGAAGTAAATCGAGTTGTACGAGGAAACGTACCTCAACGACGGGTGGATCAAGCGAAACAACTTGATTATCAGTAGGTGCACCGTCCACCTCTACCGTTAAGGAGCGAACGACTTCCGTGAACTGACTCGCATCTGCTCTTACATTTATGTGCGATAGATCTACTGTCACTTGGGGTGCAAGCGTATCCGATAAGGCTACATCAACAGCAAGCGTACCTCGAACATCAGATACCGTGAGTGCTTCAGTAGCCCATATGTCAATATCTTGAATGATTGATAATGGCCCAGAAATGGTCACGGAATCTGGGCTCAACTCAGGCGATCGCAATAACTGGTGTGATGAGGCGGGCACGAATGTCACATTGGACTCTATCGGCACTCGTCGAGTAGCAATGTCCTCTTTCTGAAGTACCAAACGTTGTGGCTGTACACTCAATAAAGCGACATTTTGCGCCAGTTCAGGTACAACAGATTGGATCTCGACCTCATCTTCTCGTCCATCAATGACGAGGACGGGTGGATTGTACGTTAATTGAATTAACTGAATCCCTTCACCCGAAACCTGCAACCGTACAGTCTCAGGTGGTTCATTAAGTAATACCTGATCTGCAGGTACACCCGTAACCGATGTAGGTAATTCGATATACGTTGTATACTGTTCTTGGACAGCAAAACTGAACCAAAGAAAGGAGGCCAAAAGTAAGCAAATGGAAAAAATCAGGCCTCTTTGCTGAGAAAAATAGAGCGCGTCATCACCCGGATCTTTTCGAACAAACAGCCCAGATAGTGGCAAACCACGTGGAGTCTTAGGAGGTGTTGCCATGGCTCGATACGTCCGTATGTATCAATTAAAGCTGAATTGATGCCAGATAGGATGCAAAAGCTTCCAGTAGTGCTTGTTTACGGGTCTGCGCGATGGTGCGTCCTTGTATTGGGAAGTTTGTAAGAGAGCGTGCTAGTGTCCGCAAGGACCGGACTGACATGTTCTCCAACTCCTCTTGTGTTGGCAATGCTGATGCAGACTTATCTGATTTATCTTTATTCACTTGTTTGCTTAACGTTGGTCTATCCAAGGCCAACATCAAACGAACATCCGCATCCGGTCGTGGGATGACATGGGCTCCAACGACTTCTCCAACGCGTTCAGCGGCGCGGCGCCCGGCATCCACTGCAGCTTGGACTGCAGCTACTTCGCCAACAACCTGCACCGTCATCAACGCTGCAACTGTTTTTTCGACGGCAACCAAACGTACATCAGCGGCTTTTGCTATGGCATCAGCAGCTTCGATGGCGGCGGTTAGCCCACGGGTTTCGACTAATCCGAGTGCGTCTTCACGTCGGTTCATCACGCCCTCCGAGGAATCGTGGGATTAGTCGCTTGGCAAGATGTTTTCGACATCGGCATGTGGACGCGGAATGACGTGCACCGAAACAAGTTCGCCCACGCGCTCGGCGGCTGCCGCGCCAGCGTCGGTGGCAGCTTTCACCGCACCAACATCGCCACGGACCATGACCGTTACGAAGCCGCCCCCGATTTTCTCTTTGCCAATAAGGCGTACACGGGCTGCCTTGACCATCGCGTCTGCGGCTTCGATAGCGCCAACCAGACCTTTTGTTTCGACCATGCCAAGAGCAATGCCGTACTCATCTGCCATATGAATTACCTCGGTTGAGATGTCCACTTTCAGTGCTCGGGAATATAGATGCACCCTCATGTTTTGTCAACACGATGTAGGTGTGCGCACGGAGTTCACATGTTCAGTCTCTCACCTTCGCGCCCGAAATTTAGCCCACGCCGCAAACAGCACGCTCCGAACGTCATCTATTGGGTAGATACGCAAGCCGATCGCCAAAGGCCACCACGCCGCAATAGCCAGCAGAGCGAATAGCAGACGATATGCTGGATACAAGGTCGAAGCCCATGTAGCGCATAAATACAGCACAAGCAATACCGCAACACTCCGAGCCAAGGTGTACCAAGGGTAGCGAATAGACAAGACCTTGCTGGCTTGCCATGCCATCCAGCCTGCCAATAGTGCATAGGCGCATGTGGTTGCGACGGCTGCTCCCATCACGCCGAGCCACGGAATCAATAGGAGGTTCAACACCAGGTTCGCTCCTGCAGCGAGCATAACACCCAACCCAATGATGCCCGACTTTCCTGCGGCATACAGCGTATTATTGACCAACACGTTGATGCCAAACGCGAAGAACCCAAGCGCAATGGGAAATACAAGCATATCGCCGTATAAATAGACAGGATCGCCAATCCATGCTGTCACATGATAACTGAGCACGGATACACCCAGCACCATCCAACCGCCCCAAGCTGCGTAATGCCGCAGGGTACGCCGATGCAACGCCACATTCCCTGCCCCCAGCGCTTTTAAGCCAAGCACCCCGAAGGCAAGTTGCAAACTCTGCACCAAGAGCATATTAACGACGCCTCCAAGGCGCGAAGCCCAGCCGTAAAGCGCAACGTCTTCTACCGAAAGAAACCAGTTAATCAGATAGCGATCCCCCATATTGAGTACACGAGAGGCAAGTCCGGCTACAACCAATGGCGCGCCAAAGTGAATAAGTGGTCGCACGAGTTCTAGACGCATCCGGCCTTTGAAGTACTGCATGGTCCCCAATAACAGCAAGGC
>CAYYHN010000428.1:0-3702 GCA_964471245.1 uncultured Rhodothermaceae bacterium
CTTACAGAGCTTCCTCGGCTACGGCCTGAGCGCCTCGGCGAGCGACCTCGACGGCGATGGCTGCCCGGACCTCTACATCGCCAACGACTTCCACGAGAACGACTACCTCTACGTCAACAACTGCGACGGCACGTTCACTGAGTCGATCTACACGGCGACTTCTAGCAACAGCCTCTCGTCGATGGGCAGCGATATTGGCGATCTGAACGGTGATGGGCGGCCCGATGTGGTGGTGACCGACATGCTACCGGATGACGAAGCGATCCGCCGCTCGGCGGCTGGGGCAGAGAACTACATGATCGCGAACATGAAGCGCGGACAGGGCTACCACGACCAATTTGCCCGCAACACGCTGCACCTGAACGTAGGCGGCCGCCGGTTCCTCGAAATTGGCCGCTACGCGGGGATCTACGCAACCGATTGGAGTTGGGCCACCCTCATCGCCGACCTCGACAACGATGGGCATCAAGATGTCTTCGTGGCAAACGGCATCTACCGGCGGCCGAATGACCTCGACTACCTCGCCTTCGCCAATGAACCAGCCACCCAAGCGCTGTACCGCCGCGACAGTTTGGCGGCGCGTGCGGCGCTGATCGACCAAATGCCGCAGGTGCCGATTGCGAACTACGCGTTCCAGAACGACGGCGACCTGACGTTCACCGACCGTGCGGCAGCATGGGGTCTCAGTCAGCCCGGCTTCTCGAACGGGGCCGTCTATGTGGATCTCGACAATGACGGCGACCTCGACCTCGTCACCAACAACATCGGGGCAGAAGCCAGTGTCTACGAAAACCGCAGCGACAGCTTGAACGCGCACCATTGGCTGACGATCGCCTTGGCAGGAGAAGCGCCCAACACGATGGGCGTCGGGGCGAAGGTGCACGTGTATGCCGGAGGGCAACAGCATTTCCGTGAGCAGTTTCCCACACGCGGCTGGCAGTCGTCGGTCGATCAGCGGTTGCACATTGGGTTGGGCGCGGCGGCTGTTGTCGACTCGCTGCGCATCATCTGGCCCGACCGCCGGATGCAAGTCCTGAGCGACATCGCGGTGGACACCTTGCTGACGCTGCGCCAAGCCGATGCCACAGCCACATGGGCGCCGCCCGCCTCACAGCCTACACTATTTGCCCAAGCCACCACGCCCGGTCTAGCATTCACGCACACAGACAACCAGTTCTTCGACTTCAGCCGCGAGCCGTTAATTCCGTTCCAGCTCTCACGTGAAGGCCCGGCTCTAGCCGTGGGGGATGTGAATGGCGATGGGCTCGATGACGTGTTCGTAGGCAGTGCCAAATGGGAAACCACCGCCCTGTTCCAGCAGCAAGCTGATGGCCGTTTCACCCCGACCAACACCGCGCTGTGGGCTGCCGATAGCCTCTATGAAACTGTCGATGCCGCGTTTTTTGATGCAGATGCCGATGGTGACCTCGACCTGTACGTCGTTAGTGCAGGCAATGAGTACTGGGGCAAGAACCAAGCACTCGTCGACCAATTCTACCGCAACGACGGCACAGGCGGCTTCACGCCAGACGCGGAGGCACTGCCTGAGATGCACACCAACGGGTGCTGCGTCCGCCCTGCCGATGTGGATGGCGACGGCGACACCGACCTGTTTATCGGCGGGCGCGTGGTGACGCGTGCATATCCCGAACTCCCGCCGAGCTACCTGCTGCTCAACGATGGCAATGGCCGCTTCACCGACGCCACGCCTGCGAACCTCGCCGACCTCGGCCGTGTGGCCGACGCCGCATGGGCCGACCTCGACGGCGATGCAGATCTCGACCTCGTCGTTGTCGGCGACTGGCTGCCGGTGCGCGTCTTCCTCAATGATGGCGGCACCTTCACCGAGCGCACCAACCAAGCAGGTTTCACCGACACGCACGGTTGGTGGCGACACATTCGCGCCCACGACCTCGATGGCGACGGCGACACGGACCTGATCCTCGGCAACCTAGGTGAAAACAACCTCCTACACCCGTCGTCCAACGCACTCGTCACCATGCGCTCCGCCGATTTTGATGGCAACGGAAGCGCAGAGCCCGTCATCACCTACGTCCGCCACGGCAGCGAGACGTTCCTCGGCAGCCGCGATGACCTTGTGGTCCAAATGCCGTCACTCATCAACCAGTTGGCTCCCTTCAGCGCGTTTGCCACCATTACGCCGGAAGCCTTGTTTGGCGAAGCGTGGGACAACGCTGAAACGGAACGTGCCACCACCTTCACCTCGATGCTTGCCCGCAACAACGGCGATGGCACCTTCGTGCTCGAACGTCTCCCCGATGAAGCGCAGTGGGCTCCTATTTTGAGCACGCTTGTTACTGATGTAGATGGCGATGGGCGGACGGATGTGATCGTCGGCGGGAGTCATTCTGGCGTCGCCCCGCAACAAGGGCACTACGACGCGAGTTATGGGTGGGTGCTCCGCGCTACGGACAGCGGTTACACTGTGCATTGGCCCGCCGAAACAGGCCTCGATTTTGGCGAAGACCTGCGCCGCCTCCGCTGGCTCACCCTTGCCGATGGCACCCGTGTGCTGCTCGCGGCCCACAACAACGGCCCGCTCCAATACTACCAACTCAACGACTAACAGCGTGCTTGTGCGCGCTTTGCTGCATGACCCGTACCCCATCCCTGCTGCTTGCCCTGCTTCTCGCCCTCACGCTCAGCGCCTGCTCGGGCGATTCGAGCATGGATGACGACCCCATCAATGATGTACCAACCCGCCTCACGGGCACATGGACGGGTACCGTGATCGCCACGCAGATTGGTGACGATGCGCCCGAAGAACAGCCCGTGTCGATTACCGTCGTGCAAGGTATTGAGGTCAATGGCCAACTACGGCTCGACCGGGTAGAAGGCACAGGGAGTATCACAACCCAAGCGCGCGGCGAACTAACCTTCGAAATTGAAGGCCAATACCTCCATCCAACCCTCTCGCTCGGCCTTCTCTTCCCTGTTACGCCTCCCATCGGCACCATCAGTGGCAGCGTCTCCGAAGATCGACGCACCATCCTAGCTACCATGGCCGGCCCCGACATCGGAGGCAGCGTCACGTTCATGCTCGAGCGGCAGTAGGGCGTACGAAGCTCCAAGTACCAAACGTGAGCCTAGCGAACGTGCCAAAGCGAATGCAGTGAGCGTCCCAAGCCCCGCACGGCGTGCGTCTTCTTACCGCTTCCCAAAGTCCAACGTGTCGAGCGGTACCCAGACGCCGCGATGGCGATAGCCTGCGCCGACAAAGCCAAAGCCGTTGGCCACGTTGGACAGGAGGCCGGGCTGGACAAGCACGTCGGGGTCGAAGTCGCCGCCGGGCGCGTCCCATTCGGCATTGGCAACGATAAGGCGGATCTCGATGCGGATGACTTTCAGCCCCAACGTCTCATTGAAGTTGACGCGTTCCTTGAGGTCAGAGGCGATTTCGCGCAGGTCGCCTGCAACGTTGAGTTGAATGAGCCAGCCCAATGGGTTGGGCCGCTCGCGGCCGTCGTAGCGAATACGGGTGTCCTCGGTTTGCACACCACCCAGCGTCTGGTACTTGAAGCGATAGAACACCTCAATCTGGATCAGGTTGGGCGCATCGCCTTCCACAAAGATGTCGAGGCTGCCGGGCGTGGTGTCGAAGCGGGGCGGCAGGACAAGCTGCGTCGCCGGCGGCACCGTCACGACCACAGATGACGCCTCGCCATCGGAGCGGGCGGCCTC
>CAYYHN010000428.1:3713-4686 GCA_964471245.1 uncultured Rhodothermaceae bacterium
AAGGTTGCGGTGAACGGCGCCCAGAGCGCATGTGCGTACAAATCGATGTCATTTTGCACCAGCGAGTCGCGCCACACCCATTCCTCGCCCGTGTCAAGGTTGCGCGAGGTGACGACGGCGTCGATGGGTTCGGGCGGTGTGGGTTCGAGCGTGCCTTCAACATCAAAAACAAAGACCGATTGCGTATCGGCTTGGGGCGAGAGGGTGCCGAAGAGGGTAAACGGCTGTGGCGTGCCCGTGACGGCCGTCACGTCTTCCTCGCACGCCGTTAACGCCAACGACGCCGCGAGGGCAAAGGCGACTAACACAGCAAGCCGTGCCAGCGGATACGCTATGTGCGGGTGCGGCGTCATCAATCAAACGTCAGCTTGATGCCGAAAGACGGGATCAGCGGTAGTTGGTCGACACGTTCTAGCGTGAACACGTCGAGGTAGAACAGGTTGCGGCGATTGTAGATGTTGAGGACGCTGCCTTGCACGGTGAGGGCAAGGGCATCGAGGTCGAACGTGCGCTCGGCCGAGAAGTCAAGGCGATGGTAGGTCGGCAAGACAGCGTTGAACGGCTGCTCGTAGATGACGCGCCGCGAGAACTCGCCATCCCGCGCATCGATCACGTCGTCGACCAGTGCGAACCCATCGAAGCCCGCCGCTTGGCTGAATGGCAAGCCTGAGCCGAACGCCCAGCGGACGCTGACATCGACGCCGCGCAGCGTAG
This sequence comes from uncultured Rhodothermaceae bacterium, assembly GCA_964471245.1. GTDB lineage: Bacteria > Bacteroidota > Rhodothermia > Rhodothermales > CAYYHN01 > CAYYHN01. The sequence goes on from CAYYHN010000428.1 coordinate 4,428, forward strand.
TGCTAAGCAAGGCGTTGAGTTGATGACGACGGTCGTGCGGGGGGCGGAAGTTCAGGCTTTCGGACCCATACCACAGCGCCAATTGCGCCTGCTGTGCCGCATATTCGGTATTCGAATAGCCGTAGTTGATGTAGCCATAAAAACGAGGCTGCCGCACCTCGGCACGTAGATCGAGGCCGAACGAGCGCCCATCGGCAGGTTGAAGGCGCGTGGTGAAGCGCGGAAACGCCGTCCACTCGGCAATGAAAAGGTTTGTGAG
>CAYYHN010000429.1:0-4684 GCA_964471245.1 uncultured Rhodothermaceae bacterium
TACGGGTCATCGGCCCACGATAGACATGTGGACGATAGTCGGGGCTGTAGGCGTAGGCTTGTACACCGTAGTGGTGCGTTTGGTAAGGCGTTAAGCCCACAAGGATATGGTGTTGCTGGAGGCCATTGTCACTGCCTTGAGCTGTGAGGTAGGTGAGGTCTTCACCTTCGATAACGCGTGTGACTCCGTTAGAGCGGTCGTAAGTGGCAATGCGGGTGCCGATGTTATCGGAGGCGTTGGCAAACTGAAAGACGTCGTAGCCTTCAAGACGATAGGGCGCTTCGGTATATTTCCCAAAGAGGCGGGAACGGAGGGTAAAGGTATTATCGGCATTGTTACTGGTGGGAGGGTTGATCCATGAGAGCAGGACCTTATCCTCGAAAGATGTCGCATCGAGTGCTGGTGCATCTGGACCAGCGGGATACTGGAAGCCAAAGTCTGCGAAGTCACGGATGGCTCGGGTGACTTCTTTAAGCTGGGTAACAGAGTCGAGATAGTCGGATCCGCGTGCCCACACAATGGCAAAGTCGATGGTTTCAACCTCACCGACCTCCATGCGAGATGGGCCTGTACTCATAGTATAGCGGCGGTCATAAGGGGTGCGTGGGCTTCCTTGCCCATCAGCGTTAACTTCCGTCCAAAAGTTGCCAGTGGTTGGGTTGCCAGGGTATACAAAGCGTGTAGGAATGTTAGAAAACGTACGACTATCACCACCGTACGTTATGGGTCGGTTATCCCACCAGCGAGCGCGCATGTAGTTGTAAAAGCTACTGTCTAGCCGGTTGCGATGGGTACAGCATTTCCAATAGTCTGTTACCGAAGTGGTGCCCAGTCGTGCCCCAAACTTGGCAACGATAGCTTGGTCTAGTTCCGGAAGCGCATCGGGTTGATGTTTATAGGCATTGGTTAAGCCGCGTAGGAATGTACCTCCTATTGCGGGCGGCGCACGTCCATAGCCTACCTCATCATCGTCGTCGGAATTGAAGCCGTACCCCAAGCCAAGCGTGCTGTCGGAACCCATGTAGTCATCGTCAAAATTGCCGAGGTCTACATCAAAATAGAAGCCAATGTATGCCTGCTCAAGCGATCCCAAATCATATGTCACTTCCTGTACAGAATCGGTGTAATCAGGCGACCCTGAATTGACGTTTTGTCGTGCCGAGGAAGAGCCCCGGTAATGAATGCGATAGCGGTAGAACGTCGTATTACCAAGCGGTCCTGTTGCATCAAAGGCGTACGCTATTACCTGTACTTCGACGCCAATGGGAAGGCCATCCGTTGCATTATGGGTGTTGCCGAGGTCGTTCATCACCCACCACACCATCTGATCGCCTAGGAGATCTGGGCGTTCGCCCGCAGCTAAGTTAATCGTCCGGTCGACCCGGGCGCGGAGTGGGAGGTGGCTTAGGTCGATGGGCTGTCCGTTGTGGTCGAGCGTAGGTGCACCTAAACCCGTTGGTCAATCCATTAGGTTGGAGGTGGCTTGTTGGGTACGTTCGTAGTGGTCAATTTCACTTCTTTTGACACTGTAGACGCGATCGTAGACGCTACAAGTTACCGGAGGGGAGCCATCGTCATCCAACGGGCCTGCCCAGAATTCGTAGGGCCCATACCGAGAGCCCGAGAAGTGTAACTGGTTATTGATGAGCCCACCTATCTAAAGGCTGCCATTAAATAGGGCGTTTATGCCAGAGCCTTTGGGTACTTCATAGACAATAGGTGATCCACGCCAGAAGAGGCTTCCGTTGTTGAGGATGCGTGCACGCACGTTGCCTACATCCAGCATGGCTTCGCCAAGGGCTGGTGTGCACGTACCCGTTTGGGCCTGTGCGTTGCCGGCACAGAAAAGCAAGGTTACAAGGAGAAGCAAGCGCGTTGCCATCGTAATGCAAGAAGATGCGAAGGGAACCTCGCCTAACATATCAATGGCTGATGGTGCCATTATAGACCGAAAGTCACGATTGGGCTGTCAGGGATAGCCTTACAGCCTCACCGCACGACGGCGAAGCGCAGCACCCGCGTCCCAATACCCGGCACTTCCACATGAATCAGGTACACCCCGCTGCCAATCTCCCGCCCTTCCGCCGTCCGCAAGTCCCACGCCAGCCACGCTTCAGGTGAGTTCTTCTCCAGCGTCTGCACCAGCGTGCCGTTCAGGGTGTAGACACGGATCGACGCCCGCTCTGGCATGCCGGTGAAGCGCACCTCCGACTGCGTGGCTCGCACCTCATAGGCTGATACTACCTTATAGGGGTTGGGGCTCATGCCGATCTGTGCTAAGGCTGTCTGACCAGTCTCCGCGCTTGTTTGAGGTGTGAGGCCGTTGGTGCTGAATCGCCACATTTCATCGGTCGGAGCATCGCGACTAACCTCAATGCGGAGCCCGTCGATGACGAGCGGCTCTGGAGCCAATGGCGGTGTGCGTGCGGTACGTTCATACCATGCATTGCCATCAAAAAGTATAGTTCCGTCGCCTGTAAGTAGGTCGTAGCTGAACTGATCACCGATAGTATACGTGACTAGTATATAGTCGTTGGCGATGAGTGCTGTTGGATCAAGCACTGACACCGTCAACGCCGGTGGGCCATTGATGTTAAGAGCTTGTCCCAGCGTAGCATGCTGTGTTTGACCGAAGGCAGTTCCAGCTTGCGGAGCGGTTGTAATGCTGATGCGTGCCATCGAACCTCTGTAGATACGGGGGCGATAGTCGGGGCTGTAGGCGTAGGCCTGTACGCCGAAATAGTAAGTTCGGTAGGGCGTTAGATTTTCAAAGACATGGTGGTGTTGCAGTCCCGAATCGGAGCCAAAGGCAGTTTGGTAAGTGAGTTCATCGCCTTCGATGACGTTGGTGGTGCCGTTTGTGCGGTCGTAGGTAGCGATGCGCGTGCCAATGGTGTCTGTAGCGTTGGCAAACTGAAATACGTCGTAGCCTTCCAGTTCGTACGGTTGTATCGTTTCTTCGAGGCTGAAGAGGTTGCTTTTCAAGTGGTAGGTATCATCGGCGTTGTTGCTACTGGCAGGGTTGTGCCATTGGAGCAGCAGAAGTTCGCCGAGTGGTGTGGCGTCGAGTATAGGGGCATCGGGTCCGGAGGGGAGTCGGTAACCGTCATCGACGAAGGCTTGGATGGCACGATTTGCTTGTTTGAGGCGCGTAACAGAGTCAAGATGGTCGATTCCTCGTGCCCAAGTAATCGCAAAATCGACGGTCTCTACCTCGCCGATCTCCATACGAAACGGACCCGCATTAATCATAAATTTCTGATCATGCGGCCGAGAAGGTGTTCCTTCGTTGTCGATGTTCAGTTCAGACCAAAAAGCTCCGCTAGTTGGGTCGGATGGCATGAAGAAAGTGGTGCGAAGCTCGGAGAAGTCATACCCGTTTCCGCCATGAGTTAACGGATTGCCATCGCGCCATCGGGCACGCATGTAGTTGTAGTATTCGGTGTGTCTGGTAGGATCACATGTGACGCATCCCCCACCGTTGTGCATGGTGAACGAGGTCATCGGGAGCCGGTTACGACGAAGATCTGGTTGAAAGGCAATCTGACCAAAGTCGAAATCATCGCGGGTCAGCCCATAATCGTTGTTGGGGCCACGCACAATGTCACCTCCGATGGCAGGTGGTGCGATCCCATACCCTTCACCGCCTTCGTCGTCATTGTCTTCGTTATACACATACCCTAATCCTAGCTCTGGATCTGAGCCCACATAATCATCAGTGAAGTTGCCAAGGTCCGGGTCCATAAAGAGCGTAACGTATGCCTGTTCGAGAGGGCCTGTGTTAAGTGTCCTACTGATCTCTATGGTGTCAAAATCAGGAGGGCCCGATTGTACTTCTTGACGTGCGTATGTTGCTCCACGGTAATGAATGCGGTAGCGGTAGAAGGTCGTGTTCCCTAGCGGCCCCAGTGTATCATAGGCAAAGGCATTAACCTGAACTTCTACACCCAAGGGAAGGCCATCCGTCGAGCGATGCACATTGCCAAGGTCATTCATTACCCACCATGCTATCTGGTCTCCCGTAATAGCTGGGCGTTCGCCCGCAGCTAGATTGATGGTGCGGGTATCTCTCACTTGAAATGGAAGGTGACTCAAGTCAATGTTTCTTCCAGTAGCGTCGAGTGTGGGAGCACCAAGGCCTGTCGGCCACTCCGCAAGGTCGGGCGTGGCTTGGCCAGTATGCTCATAAGCGAGGATTTCACTTCGTTTTACGCTATAGATGCGGTCGTAGGCACTGCAATCTGCAGGAGGTTGTCCGTCGTCGTCTAGAGGACCTGCCCAGAACTCATAATGACCATAGCGACTGGCAGAGATGCGAAGGGTATCTTTGACTAGGCCACCAAGCCAGAAGCTGCTGGCAAATAGGGCATTGGTCCCGCTGCCTTTGGGGACTTCATAGATGTGTGGACTGCCTCTCCAGAAAAGTGCACCGTTATTAAAGAGACGGGCGCGTACGTTGCCTACATCCAGCATGGCTTCGCCAAAGGCTGGCGTACACGTACCCGTTTGGGCAAATGTAAGGGAAGGCATCCCCAGCGAAATGACTACTAGTACAAGGAAGAGATGGTGCATGAGAGCGCTAGCTTAAGGTTTTAGGATACCAACCTAGCGCCTCTCCTAAGGATTTGTATAGGCCGAAAGTCACAATTGATGCGTAGTGGGTTGCCCTATATCTTTATCGCAC
>CAYYHN010000430.1:0-4676 GCA_964471245.1 uncultured Rhodothermaceae bacterium
GCCCATGAGATCATTAATCAAACGCTTGAACAAGCGGTTGATGCCGTGGTCACCATCGACGAGCAAAACAATATCACCTTCTTTAACCGCTCAGCCGAACGACTTTGGGGTTATTCGCGTGACGAGGTGCTAGGACAGTCTGTCAAGATGCTCGTTCCTCAAATGATTCGTGGCCAACATGATGGCTATGTACAAGCCAACCGGCGAACGGGACACGATAAGATAGTCGGTACCTCGCGCAATGTGCAATTGGAACGGCGCGATGGCACCAAACTATGGGTCAGCCTTTCGCTTTCAAAGATTGACTTGGCAGACCGCATTCTTTACACCGCCTTCCTGAAAAACATTGACGAGGAGGTGCGTCGCCGTGAATTGACACGGACGATGTCGCTTGTTGCCAACAATACGGACAACGCAGTCATTATTACGGACGAAGCAGGACTGATTGAGTACGTCAATCCGGGCTTTACCAAGATTACGGGCTATTCGCTACAGGAAGTCCAAGGCAAAAAGCCAGGTTCGATTTTGCAAGGGCCAGAAACAGACCCCAAAACCGTCAACCAAATTCGTACGAAGCTAAAGCTGCCTGAGCCGTTCTACGAAGAGATCCTCAACTATGACAAAGCAGGCAACGCCTACTGGAATTCGCTTACCATCAGTCCGGTTCTGAATGAACATGGAGACATTGACAAGTATGTATCCATTCAAGCCAACGTTACAGAAACTAAAGAGCACGCCATCGAAGTGAGCGAGCGCCTCACGGAGACCCGTTCGCGCATGTCGGAGATGCTCGACCGGATTAATAACATTGTAAGTGGGATCAACGATATCGCCAAGCAAACCAACCTGCTTTCGCTCAATGCCGCCATCGAAGCGGCACGTGCGGGTGATGCAGGGCGCGGTTTTGCCGTCGTTGCGCAGGAAGTTCAGAAGCTGTCACATAACGCCAACTCCTCGGCGAATGAAATTGTAAGCCTGACGAAAGAAATGCGCGCCTACGTGCAAGACCTCGCGAAAGTAACGGAGGATTGATCCAGCGAGGTGCAATATTACTCCGTTCGCAACGTCTCAGCAGGGTTGACTCGCGCCGCACGAAAGGCAGGGAAGCTTGCGGCTAATAATGCTGCACTACATGCGAGTACACCGACGATGATGAACGGCACAACGTTGATGTCGATGCGGTAGGCAAATGCCTCTAACCATGCGTCGACGAGCCACCATGCCAACGGAGCACCGAGTACAAAAGCGATGAGCGAGAGGCGTAGCAGATCTTTGGAGAACAGTGCCAAGATCTGCCCTGTGCTCGCTCCTAGCGCTTTGCGCAAGCCTACTTCGGCCGTGCGTTGCTGTGCGATGAACGCCGACAAACCACCTAACCCAAGGCACGCAATCAGTACCGTAAACAAAGCAAAAATTGATATCAGCGTCCCGGTTTGGCGCTCGGCAGCATACATCTCGGCATAGGCATCGTCGGCAAATTCATACGAGAAGTTGACGCTTGGCGCAAAGGCCTTGACCTGTGCCTCAACGGCTGCGACAGCATCTTCGAAACGTCCCGGGGCCGCCTCGACGTGCAAACTCAGCCACATCGAGTTATTGTATCGCATAAAGAGCGGCGCAATGGGCAGATGGAGCGAGTGCGCGTGGAAATCGGCAATCACGCCTACGACTTCCATGCCGGGGTAATTGTATTCCTCGTCATAACCGAATCGCATCCCGATGGCCTCATCGTTGGTCCATCCAAACAGTTGTACCAACGACTCATTGATCAAGGCTGGTGATGGCGTCTCATCATCGTCGGACACTACGTCGCGGTTGGGATCGAAGGCGCGCCCGGCACGCACGGGGATTTCGTACATCCCAACATAGGCGGCGTCCGTACTGATCTGGTAAGCCCGAACGTCTTCAGCGCCCTCCGGCTTGTTGTCCCAAGTATCCATGCCGCTCTGCGACCCCACGTTGAACGGCGACGAACTGCCTAAGGCAACGTTGGTAATGGACGTTTCTTGTCGCAGTACCTCCATGACACGTGTCCGGTCGGCTTCCGTCATGCCCGTGCTGCGTAGGTTTGTAGTAAAAACGTACGAGCGGTCAAAGCCGAGCGGCTTGCTATTGGCATACTGAAGCTGTTGGAAAATGAGCAAGCTTACCGAGCCTAGCACGATGACTGCTGCGAACTGTAACGTGACCAAGGTGTTGCGCACAGGATGGCGGCGGCCACGAAGTCCACTCCCCTTCAGAATACGTACAGGCTGCAAGCGCGCTAACAAGAACGAGGGGTAGGCCCCAGCAAGTAATGTGGTCAAGACCAACAAGCCACCGAGGATGCCGAAGCCGACACCGCTAAATATCGGGGTTGTCGTTAGTGTGGTTCCGAGTAGGTTGTTGAGCGCGGGAAGTGCGGCCGCGAGGAGCATGATGCCGAGCACGATTGAGACGAACACCATGAGGGCAGCCTCCGAGAGAAACTGCACCATTACCTGCTGCCGATGTGCGCCCATAACTTTCCGCACACCTACTTCGCGGGTCCGCAAGGCCAACTGCGCCGTCGCCATGTTTACGTAATTGGTGCACGCAATGAGCAGAATCAGTCCAGCCACGACCAGCAACATCAACAGCATCCGGTAACTGACAATGCCATCTGCGCGGAAGGCATCACGCGTGTGTAGGCGAATATCAGTCAGTGCTTCGGTGTTGTAGATGTATTCACGCGGGAGATCCGTCATATGCGGCGCAACAGCAGCCCGCAGTGCCCGATCAAAATCCGATGGTGAAATGCCCTGCTGCACGAGCACATAGGTTGCAAAGCTGCTATTCGACCACGAATCGAGGGAATTTCGAAAGTTTTCGCTTCGTATCAACGGCGTGATGTACTCGTACTGCAAACTCGACGTAGGCGGTGGGTCAGCGACGACAGCCACGACGGTTGCGGGCTCGCCATCTTGGAACGTAAGTACTTGCCCAAGCGGTGAAGTCTCGCCAAACATGCGCTCTGCCATGCTCTTTGTTAAAACAAGATCGTCGTTTTGGAGCAGCGCCTCCTCAATATTTCCTTGGATCAACGGGACGTCGAACACATCAAAGATTTGGTTATCGCTTAGCATATTCGTGCCGTAGAATCGCTGCCCCGCCTCGGTCTCTAGCCATTGCGATCCCCGTGGATTTGCAGCCGTTACGGCTTCTGCTTGCGGCACGGCTTCATCGATGAGCCCAGCCAACGGTGCGGGCGTTACGGCGAAAAAGTCGCTGCCCATGAACTCGTTGCCCGGCTGCTGCACAATCACACGGCGTATGCGATCGGCGTTCTCATGATGCCGATCGTAGGAAAACTCATAGTGCACAAAGAGCAACAACGCCCCTGTACAAGCCAACCCCAATGCCAAACCAACGATGTTTAGTCCAGCGTATACTTTGCGCTTGGCGAGGGCACGGAAAGCGATGAGGAAGTAATTCTGTAGCATGGCGAGTGCGTAGCGGATTTCTTGGGACCACGGCCGTTCGGGCGACCAAAAGGTGACTTTTCGGTATTCGAAGGCGAGCACAGCTTCGTGCCCGAGTTGAGCGGTTGCCCGCAGGAATGCTTGGCGCGGCGGCAACCCATCGGCTTCTGCGGCTTCAATAGCATCCCACAGGTGACTCTCTAGTTCGTCGAGTGCAGCAGAATCGAAGGCTTCGCGGCGGACGAGGTCGCGCCGCCAGCGGCCGACGGCGCGGTTTAGATCAAAGCCTCGCATGCGTCTTTCCGTACATTGTGATGCAAGGTATCGAACCTCAGCCCGCCGAGGGCTGCGCCGACAGGGCTTTCATGATGGTCGCATGCACTTGCAGCCAGTGCTCGACCTCAGCCTGCAACGCGACTTGGCCTGCTTGCTGCAAGCGGTAGTACTTGCGCTTCCTTCCTTTCTCAGAACGCCCCCAGCGCGCCACAATCAAGCCTTCTTGCTCCAATCGGTGCAATACGGGGTACAACATCCCGTCCTGCCAGTTCATCATGCCGCCCGAAAGCCGTTTGACTTCCTGAATGATCTCGTAGCCGTAGCTCTCTTCATGGTTGGCGAGAATCGCCAAGATGAGCGCCCTTGTGGAGGCTGCAACCAGTGCTTTTGGAATCATGGTGGTGCCGTTTGTTTTATACCTAGCGACGCTACGTATACCTATTTCGTAGGTTTCACGCGACCTCCCTTTTTTGCTCGAATAGCCTAGCAGACTTCGGTTGTGACAAACTAGTGAGTCCCAACCTCTCGCCCATATGTTTACCGCTGGCTATGCCCCGATAGTACGGCTCAACCACTCATCCGAGCGCATCGACCGTTCGTCCTGTAGCTCCTGCCTGCGATCCGTTGAGCCCTTGGTTGCGGGCAGAATGGTCGTTCCTTTGACTGCGAATTCTCACGCACCAAACCGACCGAACCATGCAACGGATTCTCCTTACCATACTTTTTTTCTTACTCAGCACATCTGCACTCGCACAAACCGGTACCCTCCGAGGTACCGTCGTCGATGAAGCTTCGCAGGAGTCGCTCATCGGCGTCAATGTGCTCATCGAAGGAACTTCCATCGGGGCCGCTACCGACATCGAGGGCGATTTTCTGCTTGAAAACCTTACGCCCGGCACGTACGCGCTCGTCTTTCGTTACGTTGGCTACGAGCCGTATCTGCAAACAGATGTCGTTGTC
>CAYYHN010000431.1:0-4668 GCA_964471245.1 uncultured Rhodothermaceae bacterium
CGGGGGGGTGGTGTTCCACGACTGGTCGGCACGCGACATGCAGAAGTGGGAATACGTGCCGCTGGGACCTTTCCTCGGCAAGAGCTTCGCGTCGTCGGTGTCGCCGTGGATTGTGCCATTGGAGGCACTCGACCCGTTCCGCATTCAAGGCCCCGAGCAAGCCCCCGCCGTGCTGCCGTACCTGCAATACGATGGGCTGCGCAACTACGACATCGCCCTCGAAGTCGGCCTCACGCCAGAAGATGGCGAGGAAACCGTCATCAGCCGCTCCAACTTTCGCTACATGTACTGGAACATGGTGCAGCAACTCGCCCACCACACCGTCGGCGGCTGCAACGTGCGGGCGGGCGACATGCTGGCGTCGGGCACGATCAGCGGCACCGAGCCTTCGTCGTACGGCTCCATGCTCGAACTTGCATGGGCCGGCACCAAGCCCGTCCCCCTCGCCGACGGCTCAACGCGCGTCTTCCTCCAAGACCACGACACCGTCGCCATGCGCGGCTGGGCCGAGAAAGACGACATCCGCGTGGGCTTCGGCGAAGTGCGTTCGCAACTGCTGCCCGCGTTAGGATGAGTCTATGAGAGAGGGAGAAAGTAGTGAGAGGGTATCTACACTGATTATTACGTGACTTATGCGAGAACCTGACATTGAGGTTGTGGTCACTTTCTTGACAACAGAGGAAGGTGGTAGGTATGGGCCAGTTTTCTCTGGTTATCGACCGAATCACCTTATCATGGATAACTACCTGACTTCCGGTGAGCACGAGTATATCGGCAAAAATGTTGTTCACCCCGGTGAAAGTGTAAATGCGTTTATCACTTTCATTGCTCCTGAATATTATGCACACACACTTTGGGTTGGTCGCATCATCAATGTGCAAGAAACGAGTCTTTTAGTAGGTCATGCAAAAGTGACAAAGATCGTGAACAAGAAGCTAGAACTCGAGCGTTGAAAAGGTTCTCGAATAATAGCGAGTGCCAACCTGTCAGACTCTCAACCTCCCACACTCCTAACGTCCCAACTTCAAACATGACCCGCACGTTTGACCCGACGACATTGACCCAGCCGGAACGCCACGGCTACCTGCTCGCTGCCATCGCGCCGCGGCCGATTGCGTTCGCCAGCACCGTCGATGCTGAGGGAAACGTCAACTTGAGTCCGTACAGCTTCTTCAACGTGTTTAGTTCGAATCCGCCGGTGGTGATCTTCTCGCCGTCGCGGAGTGGGCGTGACAACACGACGAAGGACACATACGAGAATGTGTTGCAGGTGCCGGAGGTGGTGATCAACATCGTGAACCACCCGATGGTCGAGCAGATGTCGCTGTCGAGTGCGCCGTATGCGTCGGATGTGAATGAGTTTGCTAAGGCAGGCTTCACCGAGGTGCCGTCGGAGCGCGTTCGGCCGCCGCGTGTGGGCGAAGCGCCGGTGGCGTTCGAGTGCACGGTGCAGCAAGTGATGCCGCTCGGCGACCAAGGCGGTGCGGGCAACCTCGTCATCGCTCGCGTTGAGTTGATGCATATTCAGGAGCAGTACCTTGATGCGAACGAGAAGCTGGACACGACCAAGCTGGACCTCGTCGCACGCATGGGTGGCAGTTGGTACTGCCGCGCTACGGGCGAGGCGCTGTTCGAGATTGCTCGCCCGCTCCGCGCACCACTCGGCGTTGATGCGCTACCGGAGCGCGTGCGTTTCAGCTCCGTGTTGACAGGCAATGATTTGGGGCAACTCGGCAATCTTGCGTCGCCTACACCAAAGGCACTCGCTGCCGCTGCCGAAGACGCTGCGGCGCAAGCAGCCCACGCCGAGGGCGAAGCTGCGCTGCATCAGCATGCCCGCACACTCTTGCAGGCGGGTGATGCCGATCAGGCGCTGGCGACGTTGCTAGCGTTTTCGTGAATGCATTCTCGGCCCATCTGGGTACATCATCTCGACCGGATGAAATTAGCAGAGGGATCTCGTGCTGACAGGTACTCTCTTACATCTAGACGGAGATCACTCGACTACGTTCGGGATGAGCTCAGAACGAACCTTTTAATAAGCGGTCATCATGCACACTACTCCGCTCTGGACGCCTTCCGACGCCTTTCTTGCGGGCTCCAACCTGCGTCGCTTCGAGGCATGGCTTACCGAACATCGAGGCATCACGTTCGATGATTACGAAGCACTTTGGCAATGGTCCGTGGACCACGTTTCCGACTTCTGGGAGGCTGTATGGCAGTATTTCGACGTGATCGCGCACACGCCGTACGAGGCCGTGCTTACGGGCGACACCATGCCCGGCATGCGTTGGTTCGAGGGCGCGACGCTGAACTACGCCGAACACATTTTTCGGCATCGCAGTGAAGACCGCCCCGCACTTTGGTTCGTCTCTGAGCGACATGAACCGACGGCTATCTCATGGGATGAACTCGCCCACAAAATCGCGGCATTCCAGCGCTTTTTGCAGGCACAGGGTATCGAACCGGGTGACAGGGTAGCAGCGTATCTGCCCAACATCCCCGAAGCCATCGTCGCCTTTCTCGCCACGAATGCACTTGGAGCCGTCTGGTCGTGCTGCTCACCCGATTTCGGCGTGCGCACCGTCATCGACCGCTTCGCCCAGATTGAGCCATCGCTATTCATTGCCATCGATGGCTACCAGTACGGCGACAAGCCCTTCGACCGCCGTGACGAGGTTGAGCAAATCCGCGCCCAGATCGGCGATCCGCCAACGGTGTTTGTGCCGTACCTCGATGCTGGTGCCACCTTGCCCAGGGCCACCGCGTGGGACGCTATCCTAGCTGAATATGCGAGTGACGCCCCTGTCATATTTACACCTGTGCCGTTCAGCCATCCGATTTGGGTGCTGTACTCGTCGGGGACAACAGGTAAGCCGAAGGCGATCACACACAGCCACGGCGGCGTGCTGCTGGAGCACCTGCGCTACCTCGCCATCCACAACGACACGCACGCGGACGAGCACTTCTTCTGGTTCACAACGACGGGCTGGATGATGTGGAATTTCTTGCAGGCGAGCATGCTGGTAGGCGCCGTGCCTGTGCTCTATGATGGCAGCCCCGGCTACCCCGACCTCAACGCGCTCTGGCACCTCGCTGCGGCGCTCCCCATCCACCACTTTGGCACGAGCGCGCCGTACCTGACGGCCTGTATGAAGCGCGGCCTCAAGCCTAGCACATCGAACGATCTCTCGGCCCTGCGTTCACTCGGCTCGACGGGCGCTCCGCTCCCCGCCGAGGCGTTCGACTGGATCTACGACGCCATCTCCACCGATCTATGGCTGTGCTCGATGAGCGGTGGCACCGACGTCTGCACGGCATTTGTGGGTGGCTGCCCCGGCAAGCCCGTGTACCGCGGCCGTATCCAAGGCCGTACACTCGGCTGTGCGCTCTACGCCCTCAATGATGCCGCACAGCCCGTAACCGGCACCCTCGGCGAGATGGCGATCACCCAGCCGATGCCATCCATGCCCATCTACTTCTGGAACGACGAAGGCGACGCACGTTACCGCGCCAGCTACTTCAACCACTTCCCCGGCATCTGGCGGCACGGCGACTGGATTGAGATCGGCGAAGACGGCTCGCTCGTCATCCACGGCCGCTCCGACGCCACGCTCAACCGCAAAGGCGTCCGCATCGGCACCGCTGAGATCTACGCCGCGCTCGACGGCCTCGACGCCATCGCCGACAGCATGGTGCTCAACCTCGAACGCGCCGACGGCAGCGACGTGATGCCACTGTTCGTCGTGCTAGCTGACGGAGAAACGTTGACCGACGACCTCGTCGCAACCATCAACCAGACGCTGCGCATTGCCTGTTCCCCGCGCCACGTGCCCGACCTCATCGAAGCCGTACCCGGCATTCCGTACACGCTGAGCGGCAAGAAGATGGAGGTGCCCGTCAAGAAGCTACTGATGGGCATGGATGCAGGGAAAGGCATGAACAAAGACGCCGTTCGCAACCCCAGTGCCATCGCCTTCTTTGCTGATTACACTGCGACGTTTCGAACTGAGCGCTTAGGTGTATGAGGCGGTATCATCCTGCGAGCACGCCGCGTAGCCATTCGGCAAGATAGCGTGTGTGGCCCGGCAAGAGCGGGATCGCGCCAATGCCTGCGTCGTAGAGTGAGCGATGATGCCGCCCTTGCGCAAAAGCATCCGTTTCGGCTTCGCGCCACGGAAAAACGGCGGCGGCTTGCACTACGGGCACGCCATCCGTACCGAGTGCGTCGCGGTAGCGATGCAGCGTATTAAGCGCGTCGGTTGGTGGACCGGGTGTGCGATAGCGGCGGACATAGCCTCGTGAGGCGTCGAGGCGATATTTGGCGTCGAGGACGTAGCGTGCTGAGTGCCCATCGGCGTATGTGCGTGTGAGCACAATGTCGGGGCGCTGGGGGACGAGGTAAGCGGCTCCGCCGAAGTGTGGGTTATAGGCCACATCGAGGCAACTGCCATCGTCCAAGTCGAACCGCAAGGTTTGGGCATGGCCACGGCGTAGGGAAAGCGTCAGGCCCTGTTGATGGAGTGCAACGAGGTCACGCGCGGGAAGCGGTGCGTCAAGGAGTGCTGCAAGTAATCGCACGAGCGTGAGGTAGCACCACATCTCGTACAGCGCATGCAGGTCGTTCAGGCTGATGGTCAGCACGTCGCCTTGGAGGTCGAGCCCGTA
>CAYYHN010000432.1:0-4663 GCA_964471245.1 uncultured Rhodothermaceae bacterium
CCCATCCACCCATCCACCCATCCACCCATCAAACCAGTAAGCTGCAGCAGGTCAATGCACCTTCGGCTTTGGCGAGCTCGTCGGCGGGGGTGGTGTGCACGGTGAGGCCGTGGGTGCGGAGTCGGGCGTTGGTGACGGGGTAGGCTTCGGCGCAAAGAACGGCGTTGCCGAGCCAGACGGCGTTGGCGGCCATTGGTTCGGCAGGATCAACGTGCAGGACGGTGCAACCCTCAAAAATGGCGGGATCGACCCACGCGGGATTGAGCAGTACCGTGTTGCGTGCAACGGCTGTCGCTGCCGACTTGAGGTGGAGGCAGCCCGTGACCGGGACGCTTGTCACGGTGTAGCCAAACGGTGCGACGTGGGCGCGTAGTTGCGCGATGCCTGCCTCATTACTGCGCGTGGTGTGGCCAACGTAGATTTTCTGGCCGAGCACGACCACATCACCGCCGTCAAGCGTGCCGGGTGCTTTGATATGCACAAGTGACCGATATGGGGCGAGCGCTGCTTCGACAGAGGATACTTCGCCTCTGCGCGAGGCCGCTCCGGGACGCGTCAGCACGGCTAGTTCAGAGAGCACAATGGCCGTGTCTTCGACGAAGACGCCATCCGGGTGTTCTGGTATGTCTGGAAGGCGCTGTACGGTCCAACCGAGACGACTGAGGGTAGCTTCGTAGGCCGCATGCTGGGCACGGGCGCGCGCGAGGTCGATAGGCACGCGGGACAGGTGTGTCAGCTCGCAGTGGGCAAGGGCTGGGCTGATACCACGTGTCAGGGCGAGTCGCGTCGTGGGCATGGCAACAGATTAGGCGGGGGTCAGCGGTGCATCGGTTTCTGCCTCGGCGACGCGTTGGAAGCTCGCAAGGATGCGTTGCATGTTCCATTTGATGGCCACACGAAACGGCAGGGCCAGTATATGTTGCAGTCCCGGCCGAGGATGAATATGGGCTTCTAAGCGTAAGTGTGTGCGGGGTCCATCTTCTTGGAGCAGCCAAAACAACGCGTAGTCAGCCACCAGCGGTGGGTTTTCTGGGCGTTCGCCATATACGATCACGTCCTCGCCAAAGTCAGCTGCAATGGTTTCGAAGTCGAGGACTTTGCCATTGACGATGCATTGATGCCGCGTGCCCATTCGGTTAACGCGGTCTGGTTCGTACAGGAAGTCGTCCACTTCGGTGTTGAACCGTGTGCGGTACGCAAGTGTGCTCGCCAAATCGTAGACGGCGTCCACGGAACGGTTCACCGTTGTTTCAAGCACAATGGGGTTGTTCGTTAGAGCGAATGGTGCCAGTGGTTGGGGTTCTGGGACCTCGGCATGTAAAGGCGCTAGTGAGACGTATTTATAGGGAATGAGCCCGACGTCGCGGTACTCATTGCTACCACGCGCGACTTCGCCCCAGTTGGGTTGGGGTGTCGTATTCGGCGGGCCACAGACCTGATCGGTTAGCAAGAGGTATTCGCTAGAGGGGATGTCGTTTTTCAGTAGCAGGTGCACGAGAATGAGGTCGCTACCGTATGGTTTGCGGAAGTTCTTGACCTCTAAAAACTCGACGGGGCCGCTGTGCGCGACAATTTTGAGCGTAAGCTTGTGGGCAGTTGTGCACGCCCCGCATTGGCAGATCCGCCGCGTCTCGTACTGCTTCAAGTGCGCATGGAAGCGCGTGAACATCTCCCGTGCTTGGTCAAACAGTGCTTCGACGGGCGGGACGTCTTCGTATTTGTAGAATAGGATAGCATCACCCTCAATCTCTGCTACCGTTAGGCCCAGCGTATCGGCGTCGATGAGCAACTCCAGCAACTCGGCTACGATGTGGCGGCTGTGCGCGATCTCCGTTTCTGTCACGAATTGCGTGAAGCCGGAGATGTCTGGTATGAACAGGAGTGAGTGCATGCGGGGAAGCTACGGCTTAAGGGGGGACAATCCTATGTCACCTTGCTATGTCGTCAGAATCTCAGTAGGTACAACTTGGCGTCGTTGCTAACATTCGTCGAATGTGTTCCCACAATTGTTACGGAATGGAGCCTTAGAAAGCAGCATCTGGATGATGCAAGTAGCAATAGTGGCGAGAATAGTCTACCATGATGGAGCCCTGTCCTACTTTCGCTTCCTAATAGTTGGCCTTATGCGTAAGCTCAAAGTCGGAGTCATCGACCTTCTGAAGAAGTCGTATTCTAAGAAGCTGTTCTCGCGCTATTCCGCTGGGCAGGCCATGAGTGTGATGCCGCAGGTGATTGCAGCATGGTGCGCGCAAGAGGGGCATGAGGTCCACATGGCCTATCATACAGGCCCCGTCTTGTTTGCAGGCTCGCTACCTGACGACCTCGACATCGTCTTCCTGAGCGCCTACTCCGAATCGTCGCTGGTTGCATATGCACTAGCCGCACGGTTCCGGGCGCATGGTACCGTGACGGTATTGGGCGGTCCGCACGCACGTTCCTTTCCCGAAGATGCCCAAAAATATTGTGATTACGTCGTCGGTTTTGCTGACAAGGCGTTGATCCGCGACATCCTCCAAGACTGTTCGTTTCACCGCCCCTTGGGGCAGCATCTGGCGAATGCAGGGCAGCCTGCTGCGCTCCCGAGCTTGCAAGAGCGTTGGCCCTATGTGATGCCTGCTTTGGAGAAGTCTTTCGTAAAGATGATCCCGATGCTGGGGAGTCTCGGCTGTCCATACACATGCAGTTTCTGCATTGATGCTACGGTCAAATACCAACCGCTTGACTTCGAGACACTGAAGTCCGATCTGCGTTTCCTGCACGACTTGAAGATGCCACGCTCGCTTGTCGTCTGGCACGACCCCAACTTCGCCGTTCGATTCGACGATTACATGGGCGCGTTCGAGGAGGCGGTGCCGCCGGGCAGCCTGCGCTTCCTCGCCGAAAGCTCGCTCTCGTTGTTGACGGAGTCCAACGTGAAGCGTCTCCAGAAGAACGGGTTTCTCGTCATCGCGCCGGGGATCGAATCGTGGTACACCGAAGGCGCGAAGTCGAAGATGCGCAAGGTGCGTGGCGAGGCAAAGGTGAAACGTGTGGCTGAGCACGTCAACATGATCAACAGCTACATCCCGTTTGTGCAGTGCAACTTCATTTTCGGGCTCGATTGCGACGAAGGCACCGATCCATTTGATCTCACGAAACAGTTCATTGAGCGAGCACCGGGCATCTACCCCTACTTCTCGATTCTGACGGCGTATGGCCGCAATACGGTGCTCAACCTCGACCTCCAGCGCGAGGGCCGTGTGCTTAACATCCCGTTTCACTTCCTCGACCTCTTCCGCGCCATGAACGTGCGGCCAAAGCACTACGACTGGCGCACCTTCTACGACCTCATCATCGACCTCTACGAGCACGCGTTCTCGTACCGTTCCATCGCCCGCCGCTTCAACGCTGGGTCGAAGTTTACCGTCAATCTCGATTCGATGATGCGCGGCCTGTTCCTCGAACGGACGTTCCGCCTTCGCGCCTACCGCACCCTACGCGGGCTAATGGACACGGACCCTACGATGCTGCCCTACCTCAACGGCACGACGCAGACGCTCCCCCAGCACTTCATCAACACAGTCCGCCACGACCTGATGGACCTTTGGGACTGGCTCCCCAAAGACGCCGTCTACCACAACCCGAACGCCTATCTACAGGCGCATGGCGCTACTACTGTGATAGCGTGATAAGGGAGAGTAATCACGAACGATGATCATCGTCGGGACTTTTTTAATCGTGCTGACCACAAATCTTGTATTAGGTGGTCTCTTTCGTAGTCCCTTCTGGCAACCATTGAACATGTTGTTGTTAGGCTATCTCATGTTCGTATGGTGTAGCGAAGTGTTGCCATTCTCGATTGGTATACTGACACTGGTTGTAATTCCCTTAAGTATAGCGGCGATTGTTACAGGGGAATATCTGTTGGGCTGGTACAATTGGACGTATCGTGAGCACCGTCCTTTTAGCAAAGATCCATCTACCATGCGGCACATTTATATGATGACTGGTATCTGGCGAATGTTTTTTCATGGTGTAGGGGTTACCCTCGGGGTACTTGCCACTATCATAACGCAATTACTTCTTATACAGTGATAGACCTTGATGCCTCTATTTGGGAGTCTCTCCGTCATGCATATGGGTATGGCGGTGTACCCTTATTAATTCGTCAAGTAAAAGCCAATCCTAATTCGGAAAGTTGGGATGCGCTTTGGAGTGCCCTATGTCATCAATATGATGTGTATGAAGCAACCTTCGCTGCGATTCCTCACATAGTTGCGTGGATGGGAGAGCTTGCCCGGAAAGATCGGATTGAGGCTGCGCATTTTATTGGGATATCAGTAGTGTGCTCAATGCGATCATCAGCACCTGCTATTCCAGAGCCTGTTGCAGCTTCCTATCAAGCTGCACTCCATGAGGTCGATCGACTGCTGTTGGAATGCTTCGAGTACAGGGCATGGTGTACGGAGGAATTTCGCATACTTTGTGGAGCCCTCGCTGCGGTCAGAGGGCAAGCAGCACTTGCATTTGATCTATTTGAAGCTGGTAGTCAGCGAATATGTCCATCTTGTGAGGAATGGGTGCCTCCTTATAGCGAAGACATGTTCTCTGAATAGCATGCGTTTGATTCACTAAGAGACTGTTTGGTAAGTGGTCAAACAAAGTAGCGCCCGCCAGTGTTTTG
>CAYYHN010000433.1:0-4661 GCA_964471245.1 uncultured Rhodothermaceae bacterium
ATACCAGAACGGACGCGCTGCCCATTCCAGCCGTAGGTCGGCCCCATACGCATCGCCATCGGCTGACTGGAGCGTCGTCGTGAAGCGAGGGAAAGCGCTGAAGATGGGCACCGCGAGGTTGTTGTATTGCTTGTAGAAGCCTTCGGCGGCTAAGGAGATGCCCGGCGCAACGGTGCCGCTCCAGCCCACGATCGCGTGCATCGCCTCGGGCACATCGGTGTCTTCGGGGACGACGCGCCATGCCGTAAACAGGCTGCCAATGTCGCGCTCATCATTCAGTCCAACCAGCGCTTGGTGGTACAGGCCCCACGCTGCATGGAACCGCTGCCCGCCCATTTGCACCGATGCCCGCAGTCGCGGCTCAATCCATGTGTCACTGCGGTCGGGTAGTTGGTAGACGTTGATGCCCGGCTCAATCTGAACGGCCCCGAAACCCAAGGTAAGTGCGGCGTAGCTGCTCAACTCGGTCACGTCCTCCGTGTTCGACTCGACATCCTGAAACAGCCCACCAAGCTCGTAGGCAAGGTCGGTAGCACGGTAGCGGCTGCCGAGGGCCAGCGTGTGGTCGCCTAGGAAGAACGTAAGGTGCGCCGCGAAGTCCAAGCTTTGCACGTCGGCGGTGCGCTCGGGCGTGTCTTCGGGGCCGAGGCTGCTGGTCATTTCCGAGTAGCCCCCGGTGAGTTCGGCGAGCAACGGCAGGCGGTTGGGCTGAAACTGGTAGCGCCCTCCGACGACAAGGTTATCCCATGCGACTTCGTTGCTGTCGGTCACGACGGCTTCAGTGATCTCGCCACGAAAGTCTTGGTTCGAGCCAGCCACATCACCGCGATCAAACGTGTTGAGGAAGGTCGCTGAGAAGCTATGCTGTGAGCCAAGAAAGCCGTGCAGCTTCGCAAACTGATCGCCGAAGCGATACGGGAAGTTCTGTCCAAACAGATCCGGCATGACGTCCTCGACCAGCGACTGCCGCACCGAGCCGACGAACGAAAGCCGTCCCGGAATGATTGGCCCTTCGAGGCGCAGCGTGCTTAGGAATGGCGCAACCGAAAACGCTCCGGCAAGGTCTTGCTTGTTGCCATTACGCGTCCGCACATCTAGCATCGACGAGATACGCGTGCCGTACCGCGCACCGTATCCGCCCGTGTAGACATCGACCTCGTTGATGATCTCCTCGGGGAATGCTGAATAGAAGCTGAGCAGGTGGAACGGCTGGTAGATCGGCAGGCCATCGATGAGTGCAAGGTTTTGGTCGACGGCACCGCCCCGCACGAAGAACTGCCCGCCGCGGTCGCCGGTTGTTACGATGCCGGGCAGTGTCTGCAAGTAGCTTGCCAGATCGCCGGTGACGCCGGGCATCGGCACACGCTCAATCTGAGCTGCTGCGATCGTCTGGAGGCCTGCGGCGACTGCGGTTACGCCCGTCTCCCCTTCGGCTTCAACCACGACTTCGTCGATGGTGGCCTGCTGCGGTTCGAGGGCGATGGTGCGCTCGACGATGCCGCTTTGCAACGTTACGGCTTCCTCATAGGTCGCAAAGCCAATGAAGCTGATGTGTAACGTATAGCTACCGGCTGCTATGCGGTTGAGTGAAAAAACACCATCGGCGTCTGTGGCGGTGCCAGCGATGAGGTCGGAGCCGCTACGCAGCGCAACGGTGGCACCTTGAAGCGGCTGTTCGGTGCTGGCATCAGTGACAAAGCCGCGAACGGTCGCTTGTTGTGCTAACACCGAGGCAGGCGCAAGCAACATGAGGGTACAGCAGACCAAAAACCAGTGGCGGTAACGGTGGAGACGCATAGGCGGAACACGCGTTTCGGGACAAGGAAGACGAGGGTGGACGGATGACAAACATATGGTAAGGCAGGACGGTACTCGGAAGAAAGCCTCCACCGCTTGCTTCCGCGCCCGCAACCATAGCTTGCCGGGTCCCAGATTTTTGACGCGCCTCAACTTCCCACATTTCCACTCGTTTTCCACGTTTCGGCGAGCGAATGGGCAGAATCGCCGACTGAATGCACATCACATTGCGGCGAATGGGAACGTGGTATAGGCTTCGCCTTTGCATTACGGCTTACTAAGCCTACCTTCCATCCACCTCAACCAACCTCCTGCTGTTGCTCGATGAAAACGTCCTTGCTTGCGCTCCTGCTGCTCATCCTCGGCCTCGGTCCTGCTGTGGCTCAGACAGGTACCCATCAGGAAGACCGCGAAGAGACGATGAGCGTGGAAGACTACGACCCACGCTCGACGCTCGTCGTCCCCGAAAACCCCGTGCCCCGCGCCAAGTACCCCTTCGTCGACGTGCACAGCCACCAATGGGGGGCACCGACGATGACCCCAGCGGACATAGACACGCTGCTGATGCAGATGGACAACCTCAACTTGGCTGTCATGGTCAACCTTAGCGGCCGTTCAGGCAATGCGCTTAGAGCCAGCGTAGACAACCTGGAGGGGCATGCGCCCAACCGCTTTGTCACGTTTGCCAATATCGACTTCGACGGTGTGGGCGAACCGAACTGGACCGAGAATACCGTAGCTCAACTCGAAGCCGATGTGGCTGCCGGAGCCCGCGGCCTCAAAATCTACAAGAACCTCGGCATGGATACCTTCGATGTGGACAGCAGCCGCGTTGCCACCGACGACCCGCGCCTCGATCCCATCTGGGCGAAGTGCGGCGAACTCGGCATCCCCGTCCTTATCCACACGGCCGATCCCGCCATGTTCTGGCAAGACCGAAACCGTACCAATGAGCGCTGGCTCGAACTTAAGGTCCGGCCGCGTCGCTACCGTTCGCCAGCAACCAACCCGTCGTTCGAGACCTTACTTGCCGAACAGCACAACACCTTCCGCAAGCATCCTAACACGATCTTTATTGCTGCACACCTAGGCTGGCTTGGCAGTGACCTCGCAGCTTTGGGGGAACTGCTCGACGAGATGCCCAACGTCTATACCGAAGTAGGGGCTGTGTTGCACGAGTTAGGTCGCCAGCCGCGTTTTGCACGCGAGTTCCTCACCAAATACAAGGACCGCGTCATGTTTGGCAAGGATTCGTGGCGACCGGAGGAGTTTCCGTACTTCTTCCGCACCTTCGAGACCGCCGACGAGTACTTCCCTTATTACCGCAAGTACCACGCCCACTGGCGGCTCTACGGCCTAGACCTCCCCGATGACGTGCTCCGCCACCTCTACTACAAAACTGCACTCAACGTTATCCCTGGCCTTGATGCCGCCCTTTTCCCTGCTGGCTGATGCCCTTAGGCTTCCGGCGCGCGTTGGCTCTTTAGGAAACGCGTAGGATGAGGCACTGTCAGGGCTGTTATATCCGTTGTCGGGGCGTGTACACGGAGCGTAAAGGTAGAACCAACACCGGGCTCGCTGACAGCCGTCAGATCGCCGCCCAGCAACCGTGCGAGTTGCCGACTGATCGTCAATCCTAGGCCCGTCCCGCCATATTGGCGCGAGGTCGAGGTGTCCGCTTGGGTAAAGGGGTCGAACAAGGCTTCCAAACGTTCGGGGGCGATGCCAATTCCCGTATCGGTGACCGTAACAACCAAGGTATCCGCTTCCCACGAGGCAGTGAGCACCACGCCACCCGTCGAGGTAAACTTAATGGCGTTTGACAGCAGGTTAAGCACGATCTGCCGCAAGCGCACCGAGTCGATCCAGATCGCTTTGGGGAGGTCGCTGGGGAGGTCGAGTTCGAGCAGCAAACTTTTCGCACGCGCCAGACTTTCCACAAGGCCAATCGTCTCGTGGAGAAACAGGTTCAGGGCCACGGTTTCCGTTTCGATGTCGATGCGGCCCGCCTCGATCTTCGAAAAGTCGAGGATATCGCCGATGACCCGTAGCAAGTGGTTGGCCGACTCTGCGATGATATCGACGTATTCGGTTTCATCCTCACCCAGCGTGCCCATCCGTAGCAAATCAGCAGGACCGATGATGCCGTTAAGCGGCGTACGCAGTTCGTGGCTCATCATCGACAGGAAGGCGCTTTTGGCGCGGGCTGCCGCCTCTGCCTTTTCCTTGGCATCAACGAGGTCCTGTATGGCTTGCTGCTCTTTAGAGCGGTTGTGGGAGGTATGGATGACACTAATCACCTGTCCATCCTCGTCATACAGTGGCACAAAGCTGAATTCGTACCATGTTTGGCCGGGGCCGTGCACATTCTTAAGGAGTATCGGCTCGCTTTGTATACGTTCGCCTTGGAAGGCACGGTCA
Organism: uncultured Rhodothermaceae bacterium; assembly: GCA_964471245.1. Taxonomy (GTDB): domain Bacteria; phylum Bacteroidota; class Rhodothermia; order Rhodothermales; family CAYYHN01; genus CAYYHN01. The sequence goes on from CAYYHN010000433.1 coordinate 4,219, forward strand.
ATCATTTCTGTAACCACCGGATCGGTGTGAACACCGAACAAGTCTGTACGCGTTTTGCCAAGAACCTCTTTGGCAGACCATCCGCTACCCTGCTCAAGAAATCGGTTCCATAGCCGGATACGCCGATCTTGGTCGTACACAATGACACCCTCCATGAGGGACTCCAGCACATTACGTATGAAATGTTCGCGGTCGGCAAGGTCACGTTGGGCCGTGTGCCGGGCGACCAAGGCATCAGAGAGTTGCTGAAAGGCCAAAGACAGCACCTGAAATTCCGGCAAGGCATTACGCTTGGGAAATTCCATGCGTTCTCCTTTAGCCAAAGCCACAACCGCTTGTTGGATGGTGCGCAACGGACGCAAAATGCCATGTCCCATGTAAACAACCAACAGCGTCGCAAGGATCGCCATGAACCCAATCCAAGCCAAGGCGCTGGTGCGAAA
>CAYYHN010000434.1:0-3534 GCA_964471245.1 uncultured Rhodothermaceae bacterium
GCCGCGACCAGCCGCTCAGCGAGGCGTACCGAAGCCTGTCCGAGTTCCTTGCTACGATCCGCTGTGGCCACACGTACGCCAATTTCTGGAACCAGAACGACCTCGTGCAACTGGCCTTGTTCAACCGCACCGACCGCGTGCCGTTTGCTTTCCGCTGGCTCGACGGGCGCATGATCATCACACACGATGCCACCAAGGGTGCGCACCTGCCACGCGGCACCGAAGTCCTCGCCATCGACGGTGTGCCCGTCGCAACGGTGCTCGAACAGTTGATGGCGGTCGTCAAAGCCGATGGCTACAACGACGGCAAACGCATCGAGACGCTGGAAGTGGGCGGCACGTCGGCCTACGAAGCCTTCGACGTGTACTACCCGCTCTACTTCCCTGTCGAAGCCGCCCAATTCACCCTCACCATAGCCGACCGCGACGGCACGACGCGTACGCAAACGGTGTCCGCGATGACGACGGCTTCGCGCAAGGACGCCTTGTTGGCACGCTATGACGAGCAGCCCGCTTCGTACGACGACCTCTGGCGCTTCGAGATGGTGCGTGACGATGTGGCATACCTGCAACTCGGCACGTTCGTTACGTGGAAGATGAAGATGGATTGGCGCGCCTTTTTGGATGACGCCTTCCGCACCCTCCGCGAAGACAACATCCCGCACCTGATCATCGACATCCGTGGAAACGAAGGCGGTGCAGGCGACCCGATGGATGCCCTCTTTCGCTACCTTGCCAAGGAGCCGACCGAGATTCCGCGCGCCCACGGCACCCTCAGCTACAAGTCCGTCCCTGACCACTTGCGCCCGCATTTGGGTACGTGGGATGACTCATGGTTTGATCTCGGAATGCGCGTCAAAAAGCTCGATGAGGATACCTACACCTTCCGCATGCAGCGCCGCACCCAAAAAGTGAAGCCACACAGGCAGTACGCCTACCAAGGCCAAGCCTACGTGCTCGTCGGCCCCGGCAACAGCTCCGCAACGTTCTTGCTCGCGTACGCGTTCAAGGAAACGAGCATGGCGATCCTCGTCGGCCAAGAGACGGGCGGCAGCCAGCAAGGCATCAACGGTGGCCAGATGATGATGCTCACCTTACCCAACTCCGGCCTCGAAGCTGACATTCCCCTCATCGCCCAGCGCCCCTACGAGCCCACCGACGCCCAAGGCGGCGTCCTCCCGGACTGGCACGTGCGTCCCTCCGTCGAAGACATCATCGAAGGCCGCGATGTAGAAGTCGCCGCCGTTCTCGCAGGCATTGATCTTTGAGTGAAGGCTGGGGAGTGTGGGTGGTTTGGGGAGTATGGGCGGTTTGGGAGCTATGTGCTGGGCCTCCCCAGACTCCCCATCCTTCCCGTACTTCCTACACTCCCCATACTCCCTAATCATCACTCACTCCGCTTCGTGATGCTGATGCGCCACGTTTCGTTGAAGGTCGCGCCGCGATCGGTGCTGGTGGTGGCGGTCCAGTCGTAGTGGTCGGGGGTGATGTTGTGGAAGGTGTAGCGGGTGATCGGGCTGTTGCCGTGGTGGACCTCGAAGGGGTGGAGCACGATGTCCTCGCCGACTTGCTGGCCGCCGAAGTGGAGCAGGGCGTTGCCACGGTTGCTGAGGTAGAGTGACTCCCACCGCCGTGCCGCATGGTTGTACAGGCGTAAGATGCTGGTGGCGGCATCGGGGAGGCTGGGGTCGAGATCCATCCAACTGTGTTCGAGGATGCCGTGTCCGCCGAGCACGTAGGTAGCCGTCGTGGTGCTCGGGTACTGGATCCATCGGCCGCCGAGGAACAGCTCATGCGCAGCGTCCCACGTGCCAATCAAGAAGTCGAAGCCCGCAGCTTCATCGGGGCGACTGGCTGCAGGTTGGCCGTAGTTAGCTGCCACTGCGAGTGCAGGTGTGGCTGTGGCGCGGCGTGTGTAGGCATGACTTCGCCGTGCGGTCCAGTCTTGGCCATCGGGCGACGTTTCGAGCAGCATCGTCAAGGCGTCGGGTCCATCGAACGTGTAGGTGAGGCGATACCATGTGAGGGGCACGCCGCCGGTCTCGCGCATCGCCGTCGTCAGCGTCAGGACATCATCCACAAAGTCGCCGTTGTACATGGCGATGTGGCCGGTGTAGCTGCTGGCTTCGCCCATCGCCCACGCTTGGTTGATCGGCGTGAAGGCAAGGAAGCGCATCGTATGGTCGGGCACGTCGGTGTCGCCGAGGGCAGGCATCTGCATGCGCTCCATGAAGGCATGCCCACGGTTCATGAAGGTGACCGACGCGTGGCCTTGCGCCGTGTACATCGTCGAATCGGTGGGCCACGTGGTGAGCGTCACGTCCCATTCGCCGAGGTAGTGCAGCATGCGGTCGGTGACTTCTGGCGCATGGGTGCTGCGTTCGCTCATCGTTTGGCCAGTGTCGAAGAGGCGACCGTCCTGTGTTGTTTGTGCGTGTAGGGCGAAGGGTAGAAGGATGACTAGCGCAAAAAGGCTAGCGAAGCGGTGATGTGGCATGGTACCGAGCGGAAAGAGATTCAAATGTGAGCCCCCAAGATCGCACGATGGACGCTCCGCAACCTCAGGAGCAGCACAGGATTACCTCAGGATTGTGCAATGTGTGGCTTGAGCAAGCGATTTGGAGCTGTAGCCTGCATTTTGTCCTTGCCCTGCATGCGCAGACGCCAGATCTTGACCGGACCTATTTCATTGTTAGTGCCTGCGCCCGTGGCCCCTCCATTCCACATCCAAGCTTGGCTAATTGAGCCGTCGCTAAACCGGGCGACCGGCCCCGACGGCACCCACACGCTGGAGCCGCGGACGATGCGCGTGTTGGTGCAACTCGCCGCCACACCCGGCGCTGTCGTCACACGCAGCGATCTGCTCACGACGGTGTGGTCGGATGCTGTCGTCACCGAGCATTCGCTTACGAACGCCATCTCCGACCTGCGCCGCCTCTTCGGAGACGACCCACGCAATCCGCAGGTGATCGAGACGATCCGTGGCGTGGGCTATCGCCTGATCGCCCCGATCGGCGACGCTACATCGCCTGCGTTGGCCTTGCCTACGTGGGGGGATGGTTTGTCCACGGCGGCAACTCCCACGACGGCACCCGAACCGCGTCCTGCAACAGACCGAACGCGATGGCTCTGGGGTGGGGGAGCCCTCGCATTAGGTGTCGTAGCCGTGTTGCTGGTGTTATCGCTTCCACCTGCGTCCGAGAACCCATACATCGACGCCATTCGACCTTTAAATAGCTTGCCGGGCATCGAACTGACGCCAACGTTTTCGCCGGATGGCCAGCGTGTTGCGTTCACCGCGTTCGATCCGAGTGGGCACCCCGCCGACCTCTACGTGCAGCCGCTGGATACCGAAGTGCCTGTCCAGATCACGACCTTACCTGGCGCTGAATTGATGCCTGCGTGGTCGCCTGATGGACAGCACCTTGCCTTTCTGCATCATGGTCCGCAGGAATGCGCGCTATACCGCGTGGCAGCGCTTGGCGGCCCGGCGCGGAAGCTGCTCGACACCGCGTGCACGCTCCGTGGCCTCAC
>CAYYHN010000434.1:3573-4644 GCA_964471245.1 uncultured Rhodothermaceae bacterium
CCTCATCTTTTCTGGGCCTGCTCCGAGTGGCGTTTACCAGTTGTATGTCCTCGATCTCGCATCGCTGGCTGTGTGGTCGCTGACGCAGCCCGACGCCTCGCTAAACGGCGACTTCTCACCGCGATTTGCGCCCCATGGTACCGCACTCGCCTTCGTGCGCGCCTCCGATGGTTTGACGAGCGACGTGTACGTGCTATCGGATACGACCGCTGGCACCGTGCCGCAGCAGCAAACGCACGACGCCGTTACCATTTCCGGTTTTGATTGGGCATCGGATGGGCAGTCGCTGATCTTCGCTTCGAACCGAGACGAACGCCGTGGTCTGTGGCAGATCGCTACGAACAGTGCGGCACCCCCACGCCTGCTCCGGGCGATCAGCGTGAACGATCCGGGTAGCGTGGCCATCGCAGCGACCGGGATGCATCTTGCTTACGTTGATTGGACGTACCAAGTAAACACGTGGCAGGTCGATCTCGGTAGCCCGAATGCTGAGCACGGACACGTGCTGGCCTCGACGCGCTCCGATTTCCAACCCGCAATCGCGCACGATGGACGCATCGCGTTTGTCTCGAACCGAACGGGCCATGCGGAGGTTTGGGTGGCTTCGGCGGATGGGAGCGAGCCGATGAAGCTGACGGATCTGCGGAGCCACGCCACACGCTATCCAGTCTGGTCGCCGGATGGCCGCCAGATCGCGTTTGCCTCGCACCAAGAGGGCCACGCGGATCTCTACGTCATCGATGCGGCTGGTGGCGTGCCACGTCGCTTGACGGCAGCGCCCGGCAACGATACGCGGCCCATGTGGTCGCCGAGCGGGGATGCGGTGTACTTCATCGCGAGCCGTGGCGGTACGCCTGCGCTTTGGCGACAGCCCCTAGATGGCTCCGACGCCGTACAGGTCAGCGAAGTCGCAATCGAGAAGGCGCAGCCCGTTGGAGCTACAGGTACGTTCGCCGTAGCCCGCACCGACACCAGCGGCGTTTGGCTATGGTCGCCCGAGGACGCTGCGCTGACGCCAATAACAACCGCTCCGATCTTCGACTGGGCGACCACCGACCGTGCGCTGTATTA
>CAYYHN010000435.1:0-3337 GCA_964471245.1 uncultured Rhodothermaceae bacterium
GCGAGGGTGACGTCGTCGTTTCGGTAGTCGTCGAGGTAGTAGACGCGCTTGATGTCGAGCGGATAGCGCGGCACGATGAGCGTCTCAGTCGACGTGTTGGGTACGACGTGTGCCACCTCGAACGTGCGCCCTTTGGCATCGACGAGGCGGTAGTCGGAGGCGTCGAGCGAACGTACGACGTTGTCGCCCGTCAGCGTCATCCAGACGGCTTTCTCACCGCGCAACTCAGCACGGAGCCGTGTGGGCTCCACGCCAAAGAGGAAGACCAAGTTGCCACCTTCTACGTTTGTGGCTCCCGCAGGCGGATCGAGCCAGCGGCCTTGGTCAACGCGAAACTTGAAGGGCGTCCCCGCACCAACCGTTTGATACCCATCGTTGGGCACGGCCAGCGTCCAAAGGCCGGTAACGGTGTGTGGCTTGAGGTGCCACGCTGGATCATTCATGTCTTGGCTCCAGCCGCGGAACGCGCCTGTGACGACGACGCGCTCGGGTCGGGCGTCGAGGCCATAAGCGGCGGCATCGAAGATGAAGTGCGTCACGCCGCCTTCATCGCTGTAGCCTTGCAGGCGGGTTTCGCCATTGAGGGTTTGGGCTGAGGCCGAAAGGCTACCAAGGAAGGCGCAGCCGAGCGCCATAAAAAGCAGTCGTATACGAAAAGCCATTATGCTAGTCTTGCAAGTTGTGGTCAGACAAAAACAGACGCTAGAGAAGGGTACGGGTTTCCCAACGCATTGGGAAGCAACTCATCGCATGAAAGTGGTTTCACAAAGGTATATAGCGGCGTTCAGCATCCATGTGATCAAATACCGTCACCCATTTCGAGCGCTGCTACAATGCAACCGTAGTGTCGGGTATTCGCATGAGATAAATTTTTCTTGCCTGAGACGATAGGGTGTTTTTGAACTGCTGCGTATGGGCTTAATGAACTACGGTTGCATCAAGCCAAAAGGAGCATTCTATGATCAACACCTTAAAATACTGTACCCTTACTGTTCTTTGTTTTCTCGCGCTTGCTACACATACACAGGCACAAACGGTAGGCGAATTGTTGTCGCCGAGTCAAGCCACCCACACGGTTGTTGCATCTGGTGACTGGCTCAGTGCAAGTACATGGCAAAACGGCCAACACCCAACCGCTGGCGCGCGCATTGTTGTTCCTGCTGGACGTACCCTTACAGTCAATTCTGAAATTGCTCCTGCGTTTAAGTGGATTCGTGTTGATGGCACGCTTCTGTTTGCTACGAACGTGCATACGGAGTTACGCGTTGGGACGCTGGCCACCATGCCGAGTGGTCATCTACAAATGGGCACGGCCACAAACCCCGTACAGCCCAGCGTATCCGCTAAGCTCGTATTCGCAGATGATGGGCCGCTAGATCGGACATGGGACACTCAGCAGATCACCCGTGGTGCCATCCTGATGGGGAAAACGGAGATCTTCGGAGCCGAAAAAACGTCGTGGTTGCCCCTTGCAATGCAGCCCTTCGCAGGGGCCACGTCGTTGTCCCTCGCTGATGTACCTGTAGGCTGGCAAGTTGGTGACCGGTTGGCAGTCGCCGCAACGGATCCCAACGATCCCGCAAGCGATGAGGTGGTCTATATCACGGCCATCAACGGTGCGCAGGTGTCTATTTCGCCAGCACTGCAATGGGACCATCGCGCACCAGCCCCCGACCTTGATGTCCATGTGGCCAACTTGTCTCGGAACGTCATTTTCGACTCGGAAAACCCCGCAATTAAACGGCGTGGCCACGTCATGTTTATGCATACGTTGGACGTCAACGTCAACTATGCACGCTTTGATCGTCTAGGGCGTACGGATAAGAGCATTCCGTTGGATGACTTTAGTTTTCCTGATTTGGAAGCAGAAAATGCGATTCCACTTGAAGGAAACAACATCCGAGGCCGGTACGCCGTCCATTTTCATCGGGGCGGCAGTACGCCGGGTACAACTCCAGCGCTCGTGCGCGGCAGTGTCGTGGAGGACAATCCGGGCTGGGCGTACGTCAACCATTCAAGCAATGTGGACTTCATCGACAACGTGTCCTACAACGTGCTTGGCGGGGCCTTCCAGACAGAAGCTGGCGATGAGATTGGTTCGTTCGTCCGAAACATAGCGCTGCGGACGATCAACCCCGCCTATCCCTTGCGCGGCAATTCGCCGGAAGAAGTGGTCGACATCCGTGAGGATCGGCAGGATTTTGCGTTCCAAGGTGATGGCTTTTGGTTGCATGGCGGTGGCCCGAGCATCGAAGGCAATGTGGTTGCGGGTGCGTCGGGGCACGCCTACATCTATTGGACGGAGGGCTTGGCAGAAGTCGGTTTGGGAACCATGCGGGTGCCGCCTTCTACGCTGCCCAACGGTGATCTCCTGCCGAGCGGCCAACTCGTTGATGTATGGTGGATTCCGCTTACGTCGTTCAACGGGAATCAAGGGTACACCTCGGTCAAGGGCGTCGAGATTTACTACATGCATGCTACCTTTCTCGGCGGGGAGATAACGGAGGCGTACCGAAATCTCCTTGATTCGCGATTTGAAAACCTGACGCTGTGGAGCATCGAACGCAATGCGATTGGCTTCAATTACAGCGAGAACCTCACATTCAGAAACGTACGCATCGTCGGGAATGGACATCCCACGCAGGTCGGCATCAATGCGGATCACTTCCACATGCTGGATGACTACCGATTCGAAAATCTGAACATTGAAGGCTATGCTGTGGGGATGGAGGTGCCAACCCAAGGCAACATTGTGATCGAAGGCGGCTTGTTCAGCAACCTCGTCGATTTCCGTGTGGTCAATCCGCAAACCGAGCAACGAACCCTCACCTTTAAAGATGTCTCCTTTGGCAATTCATCGCTCAGCCCAAGTGGCAACCGGGTGAACTATGAGATGGTGGCTGACTTTACGCCATTTGGTCGGGTTCAAGACGGGCTTGATGGCGAAGACCCGGACAAGGTGCCCACCTTCTTCCTAATGCCTGACAGGATTACGATTGAAACAGGGACGAGCGTTGTAGACGGGCTGTTCTATGCTGAGCAGGCGGCTGATTTCGTGCCGATTCCTTCGCCGGTCGTCGTTGATGAGTTTTCGATTCCGAGCCAGTATGTAGGGTTGACCAACCAGCAACTGCTGGATCAGTTCGGACTCTCGTTCGGTGGTGCACTTCTTCCTGCGGATGCACAAGCTGCAACGGGTATCAGCGGCGGACTCGTGGGCACGCCGGCTCCGCCTCCTACGATCTTGCCTTGTGCAATCTCAGAAGACTGCGACGATGGCGACGACGATGGCGACGACGATGGCGACGACGATGGCGACGACGATGGCGACGACGAT
>CAYYHN010000435.1:3437-4623 GCA_964471245.1 uncultured Rhodothermaceae bacterium
GGCACCACGTCTGTTAACACCGACTTTGCCAATGCTGAGCTTCCATCGGAGATTTCTATCTCAAATTATCCCAATCCGTTCGACCCAACGACCACCATTGCCTATACGTTGCCAGAGGCAACACCTGTAAGGGTTCGGGTCTATGATATGCTTGGGCGTGTCGTCCAAACCTTGGTCGATCAGCAGCAGACAGCCGGATGGTACACCGTGACGTGGGATGGGCGTGATGCGGCAGGTGTACCCGTGGCCAGCGGGACGTATTTGTACCAAATTGCCGCGGCCAACTACGTTCAAACGCGGACAATGGTTCTCTTGAAGTAGATTGGCATTTAGGACGTTCTATTGCAGTAACGTCATGGTACGCGAAAGGCCACGCCAGACTCCACGGCGTGGCCTTTTCTTATTAAGGGCGACCCCACGGAATTGGTCCGAGAAAAGGGTTCTACCTTTTTCTCACCACCAGTGCGTTGCTTACCGGGCGTTCGCCTGTGGGATCTGAGGGGCTATTGATGATTGCGCCGTCTAGGACAAGCGTGGTCGAGCCGCCGCCGTCGAAGTTGAGGGCGGCGTCGCAGCCCCAAGCGGCCAGCAGGTCGGCTAGCGTGGTCAGTGCCATGCCTACAGCGCCCGCTTGCCGCCCGTCGACGGCGACGAGGTAGAGCCAGTCGCGGTCGGCGTCGTGGCAGACGGCGGCGCGTGGGTGGCGTGTAGTGACGAAGGCCTTGCTGATGCCCTCTTCGGCCGCAAACCCTAGTGGGTCGTTACGTAATGTATCTGCTTCGGGAAGAACCAGCCGGGGCAATCCGCCGAGTACGCCATCAACAACTCCAGATACATTACCGAGGTAAGCCGCTAGGTGGAAGGTGCCGAGCGTATCCTGCCGCACGGTGTGGGCCACCTCATCAGGTAGCGAAAGCACGACATGTGCTGAGTCGATGGGTGTACTGGCGAGTGCGGAGCCTGCCCAAGTGAGCGGGAGGCGTGTGTTGGGCAGCCACGTGGCTGCTTGTCGCTCAAAGCGAAGCAGTTGATAGCCTATGTGCGGTGCAGGCGTTCGGCCTGCATGGTACGTGTAGGTGAGTGTTGCCGTGGTGTCTTCGTGGAGGTTGATGCCGTCGAGTGGCAACACCGCGCCGTTCGGTGTTGTGAGTTCAAGGCGGAAGTCGGGCAAGCCAATAGCAATGTC
>CAYYHN010000436.1:0-3568 GCA_964471245.1 uncultured Rhodothermaceae bacterium
ACCACGAGCCTCCGATGCCTTGCGTCGGAGGCTTTTTTGTTGCTGCGCGATGGGCAGCAGAAGTACCCGCTTCGTGATCCGCTTATCTTCTCGGCTATCTCGGTAGGTAGGACGACCCTACGCTCGTGGCCCCAGGCACAGATACACAAAAAGTGTAACCACTCCTGTAACACGGGAACCACGACGCGGACACTCCTTACACACGGTGCACGTGTACTGATCCCTTGTGCCCCGTTCCCTTGCACCAACCCGCAACGCCATGCAGGTCGACGCCTTACCGCTCCATGCAGCTGCTAGAGTTGAACCGCCCTATCTACAGTTGCCACTCGCCGAACGCTATCGGCGTGTGCGCAGCTTTACCGAACACCTCTGCTCCACCCTCGAAACGGAAGACTACCTTATCCAATCAATGGAGGATGTGAGCCCAACCAAATGGCATCTGGCCCACGTCAGTTGGTTCTTCGAGACGTTTGTGCTCAAACCACATCTCACAAGCTATGCGCCGCTCAATCCGAAGTATGCGTACTTGTTCAACTCATACTACACGCAAGTAGGCGAGCGCCATTGCCGCCCAAACCGTGGCCTCATTTCACGGCCGACCGTAGCCGAAGTGTATCGCTACCGTGCCTACATCGATGAGCACATGGCACACCTGATGGCTACGGCCGATGAGGCCACGCAAGCAGCCATTGCGCCGCTCATTGAGATCGGCTTACACCACGAGCAACAGCACCAAGAACTGCTGCTCACGGACATCAAACACGTGTTCTCCATGAACCCGCTGTATCCGGTGTTCCGCCCAGAAGCGCACCGTGCGGAGACAACCACATATACGATGGAGTGGCTGACCTACGACGGCGGCCTCGTTTCCATTGGCTATCAAGGCGACGGCTTTCATTTCGACAACGAAGGGCCGACTCATCAGACGTACCTGCAACCGTATCAACTCGGGTCGCGGCTCGTCACGAATGCCGAGTACATGGCGTTCATCGAAGATGGCGGCTATACTAATCCCGTGCACTGGCTCTCGATGGGGATTGCTACTGTCGAACGCGAAGGCTGGCGTGCGCCGCTGTACTGGGAGCAGCGTGATGGAATCTGGTACGAGTTTACGATGAGCGGCTTGCAGCCAGTACGCCCGAACGAGCCCGTTTGCCACATCAGCTATTTCGAGGCGGATGCCTACGCACGCTGGGCGGGAGCACGGCTAGCGACCGAGTTTGAGTTGGAGGCCGCCATTCGTGTAGAGCCTGCTCCTGAAGATACGACGCGTTTTGTCGAAGGCGGCTCGTTCCACCCTCAGCCTGCCGGACCAGCGAATGGACGCATACAACAAGCATGGGGCGACGCTTGGGAATGGACACAGAGTTCGTACAGCGCGTATCCGGGCTACAAACCAGCGCCCGGTGCCATTGGCGAATACAACGGCAAGTTCATGTGCAACCAGTACGTCTTGCGCGGCGGCTCCGTAGCCACGTCGGTTACACACATCCGGCCGACCTACCGCAACTTCTTCCCCCCTGATGCTCGCTGGCAGTTTTCGGGAATCCGCCTCGCCCGCGACATCTAGTTCATCCGCATTCGAAACGAACGCAACCGCAAAGCAATCTTACTGCAACCCCTTCCTTGCATGCCCATCTCTATCCTGCCTCCTGCCCCGACGCGCCCCCTTACCCCAACCCAAGAAACGATGCTCGCGGAGGCACTCGAAGGCCTCCAGCAAACCCAAAAGACACTACCCTGCAAGTACTTTTACGATGCCGAAGGCTCAAAGCTTTTCGACGCCATCACCGAACTCGATGCATACTACCTGACACGTACGGAAGTCGGCATCATGGAAACGGCCATCGACGATATCGTCGCTACTCTGGGCGAACACGTGGTGCTCGTTGAATATGGCAGCGGCAGCAGTTACAAGACGCGGTTACTGCTCGACCACTTAGAACATGCCGTCGGCTACATTCCCATCGACATCTCTCGTACGCATTTGTTTGAAACGGCCGAACGCCTGCGTGCTCGCTACCCCAACCTCCCCATCCACCCCGTCGCCGCCGACTATACTGCTGATTTCACCCTGCCCACGATGACGCGTGCCCATCGCGTCGTGGTCTATTTCCCGGGCTCTACGCTGGGCAACTTCTCGGCATCGGAAGCTGAGGTGTTCTTGAAGCACATCGCTGAAGTCGTCGGCCCCGGAGGTGGCTTGCTGATTGGGATCGACCTGAAGAAGGACCGTGCGCGCTTGGAGGCCGCCTACGACGACCAGGAGGGCGTGACGGCTGCGTTCAATATGAATCTGCTGCATCGCCTTAATCGTGAGTTGGGCAGCACATTCGATGTCAGTCAGTTTGCGCACAAAGCCATTTACAACAAGGCCGCAGGACGCATCGAAATGCATCTGGTGAGCCTTAGCAACCAGTGTGTACAGATTGGCGGGAAGCAGATTCCATTTGCCGCTGGCGAGACAATTTGGACGGAGAGTTCGCATAAATACAGCCTCGCTGAGTTCGCCAACCTGGCCGCACGTGCCGGCTTTGCCATAGACCATGTGTGGACTGATCCGGAACAGCTCTTTAGCGTCCAATACTTGCGTGCCTTGTAAGCAGCCGGGATCGTTGCGCTTTTGTACCTTGGGCGTTCGCATTCTTTCCCATGCCTTACAGATTGCCATGCTTCGGTCCGTCCTGCTCATTTCAAGCGCTGCACTCCTCGTCGCCTTAGGCTGTCACGAATCGACGCTGCCTGAACCGGCGCTCGCCTCAGGCCCATTCACCGTTACACCACTCGCATTTCCCGCCTCGGAAACCAGTGGCGAGCCATTCCTCACCACGGGCCCCGACGGCACGGTGTATGCGACGTGGATCGACCACGACACCCAGGAAGGAGCCGCTTTGCGCTTTGCAACACTCGCCTCACCGTACACGACTTGGTCAGCAGCTCACACAATTGCCACGGGCGACAACTGGTTCGTCAACTGGGCTGATACACCATCGCTTGCTGTCCATGATGATGGGACGCTCCTTGCCCATTGGCTCGAGAAGAATGGCACGGACACATATGCCTATGGCGTGCGCGTGAGCCATTCTTCGGATCAAGGAGCAACATGGTCGACACCCGCATGGCTCCACGATGATCGGTCTGCCACGGAGCATGGGTTTGCCACGCTTATTCCATCGGATGCAGGCTTTTTGACGGCATGGCTCGACGGCCGCGCCTATGCTGAGGGCCGGAAGGAGATGTCCGTTCGAGCACGCATGGTTGGTGCTGATGGCACACAAAGTACCGAGGCACTGCTGGATGGCCTCACCTGCGAATGTTGCCCGCTCGCAGGCATCGCGTTGCCATATGGCGAAGCCCTCGTTGCCTACCGCAACCGCACCGAAGCAGAGATTCGCGACATCTATACCGCTCGCTACGATGGCACAACGTGGGAACCCCCACAAAACGTGCACGCCGACAACTGGAATATTGCGGGCTGCCCCGTCAACGGCCCGGCGTTATCTCATCACGCCGCGCATGTAGCGCTCGCATGGTTCACAGCCGCCCAAGAGGCACCACGCGTGCAGGT
>CAYYHN010000436.1:3578-4602 GCA_964471245.1 uncultured Rhodothermaceae bacterium
CCCTCTCCAACGATGCAGGCAAAACCTTCGCCCCCCCCGTTCGCGTCGATGAGGGTAACCCACTCGGACGCACAGCCGCACTCGTCTTATCCGACCAGACAACGCTCGCGCTTTGGATGGAACGCGGCAATGAGCCCGGTGCTGCACGTCTTCTCCTCCGCCCCATTACGTCAGATGGTCAGGCTGGCCCCACACACGAGGTTACAGCGCTGTCCTCAAGTCGCGCCTCAGGTTTCGCTCGCATGGCGAAAGCAGGAGATAGAATCGTTGTGGCGTGGACCGAGACGGAACCTACGCGCCATGTACGGACCGTGCTAGCTGACGGATGGTAGCAAACTCCAGCTCCAGCTTATGAAGCTAAGTGGGTTATCGGGCCGCGCTCGAATCGGGTCACGAGTTGTGACCCGACCGGACTGGTCTTCTCGGCAGGCATCGGCAAAATTTGCAACGGCTCGCGCTTTACTACGCGCTTTAAGAGCGGCAAGCCACGGGCTGTAGCATCCGTCACGGTGTTCATAAACGCAGGCTGCTGGAAGGATCGAGGCGTAGCATCCACGAGAGACCGCGCAAAAGACTTGACGGTGAAGGTTGGACAGACACCTGCACGCACAACGTTTTCCGTGACACTTCCCACCATGAATTGCCGAAGCCCAGTCATGCCATGCGTTGCAATGACGATCAGGTCCACATCATGTTGCTCCGCGTAGGCCGTAATGGCTTTTGATGCATGCCCAGTGGTGACATCGGCATATGCTGGCAAAGCGGGGCCGGGCAGTGCGTCCCATAGTGCCAGCATTTCTTGCTGCAAAAACATTTCAGATCGTCGCATAGGCGGCACGCCCAACACAGCCGGTACACGGCGTGCATCAACATGTAGCAAGGTGATATGCGCCCCCGTTACCAACGCGAGTTCTTTGGCATGCAACAATGCGTGCTGTGAGCAGTCGGAGAAATCGAGTGGAATGAGCATGCGCTGATACGTCATGACTGTCGCGTCCGGTTGGTCACACGGAACCGTCAGGAC
>CAYYHN010000437.1:0-4601 GCA_964471245.1 uncultured Rhodothermaceae bacterium
CGATGAGATTAACCTCAACCTCTCCGGCGGCATCACGGGCGCGAACCTGACGATTACGGACGCCAATACTGGTACAGGTATCTGGACCTTTAATAATGCGATGCCGATCAACTTCGTCAACATCGAAACGCCTGATGCAAGCCCAGCTTTGGCTATCGACAAAGTTGTGAACGCACCCTATCCGTTTATCGGTGAGCAGGTGATCTACACGATCACCCTTACGAACAACAGTGGGTCGCAGCTTACTGCGCTCGAAGTTACCGACAACTTGCCGCCGGGCGTCTCGTTCGTGAACTCGAGCGATGGCACGTACAATCCGGGGGCAAATGACAACACGTGGAACATCCCAGCACTGTTGCCAGGAGCCTCAGCGACGCTTAACGTCACGGTGACGGTAGGTGGCGCGGGCGTCATCGAGAACTGTGCGAGCATCTCGTCGCAGCCGGGTAACCTTACCAATTGTGCTTCGATCGTTGTCCAGCAAACCAATACGTTCTGGAATAACATTAACGGCGAAACCGGTACGGTCTACGGACTGGCATCGTCTACGAATCTTCCAGCGAAGTCAGCGATGACCGGGACGATCTTCGCAGGAACTGACGGTGGTGGGATTTATCGCTCGCAAGACATGGGCGAAAACTGGTTCCCAACATCGATTCCAACGCCGTTCAACATTCGTGGCCTCGATCTCCATGTCGCGTCGGATGTGCTGTACATTGGTGGCTACGGCCAAGGTGTCCGGAGCACACCTGACCTTGGCAACACGAATGCAGCTACGGCTGGCCAGCCTTCTTCGGCACTCATCCTTGCCCTCAAGGTGAACAACTTCAATCCGGTAGGCACGGACATCTTGGTGGGCACAGATGGGGCTGGCTTGCAGTTCTCCACCGATGGCGGAGCCAACTGGAGCGCAGATGCGGGCACCTTAGGCGGTGCCGACGACCTACCTGCTGGCACGACGGTGTTGTCCATCAACATTGAAGAAGACGGTGGTGGTGCTAACATCGACCGCGTGTTCATCGGCACCCAAGGGCTTGGCGTCTTCCGCGCAGACTATCCGGCGTTGGATTCGTGGACAGCCGTGAATGCTGGGTTGACGAACCTTACCGTGTATGCGCTGCATGAGTCCGCCGCAGGTACGCTCTATGCAGGCACACTCGACGGCGTCTTCCGCTTCGATGGCGCGATGTGGACGCAAGTCCTGCCAGACGTTGTGGTGCGTAGCTTAGCCTCCAACGACTTTGGTGGCGGCGAAATCATCTTCGCTGGTACCGATGGCAATGGCGTGCAAAAATCGACCGATGCTGGTGCTACGTGGACGGCTGTTGCGCCATCACCAACGACCGTATACACCCTGCACGTCGGCGCTGATGGCAAACTCTACGCAGGTTCGCAAGATCAGGGCGTATGGCGCTACAACGATGGCCCGATGACCTTCACGCAGGTAAGCAACATCGAGTTGAACGCCTTTATGCAGGCGTTGGCCTTCAATACAGCCGGTAATCGCCTCTACTTCGGTAGCTATGGCTATGGTGTCTTCCTCACCGAGGATCCTATTCCAGGCTCCCCTGTTGGCCTGACGCAGATCAACAACGGCATCGAGAATCCGTTTATCTACTCCTTGCTCGACTACAGCCGTCTTGTTCCAGCGCAGGAATACCTGTTTGCTGGCACATGGGGCAGCGGGATCTACCGAAGCCTCAACGGTGGCGAAACGTGGCAATTCTCTGGCTTGCCGACGCGTCAGGTCTATGACCTTGAGTCTTGCGAAACTGGTGGCGTGCATACGGTCTTTGCAGCAACCGACCGCGGCGAAGTCGCACGCAGCATCGACAACGGCTTGACGTGGCAAGAGATTGGCGTGGCTACGACGGCTATCTGGTCGCTTGGTGCCGACCCCGATCCGGCTGCACGTTGCCAAACGCTGTATGCAGGCACCTTCGGCGCTGGCATCTACAAATCGACGGATGGTGGCATCACATGGTTGCCTATCCAAATCGACCTCGATCCCGGCCCGGGCGTCTTCCCTGTATTGCACGTGTTTGACTTTGCCTTCGATGAGGCGAACGACATTGTGTACGCAGCGACCTCGACAGGCGTCATTCGCTCGCTGGACAAAGGTGCGACGTGGACAGACTACAGCGATGGCTTAACAGTGAAGGATACACGCACCATTGCCTACAATGAGATGACCATGACGCTCGTGGCAGGCACATGGGGCGGCGGCCTCTTCGTGTGGGATGCCGGGTTCTCTTCGTGGATTCCAGACGGCCTACCTGACGAACGTATTCTCACCTTCGCAATCCATCCTGAGTCGGGCGAGTTCTTCACCTCGACCGAAGATGGCGGCCTCTATCGCAAACGCTTTGCGAGTGCTGTGAGCACGGACATTGACGATCCAACCGACTGGACCGAGGTGCCGAGAGACCATGCGTTGCAGCAAAACTATCCGAACCCGTTCAACCCGGTTACGACGATTAACTTCACGCTTCCAGCAACCGAGAACGTACGACTCGCCGTCTACGATATGCTCGGCCGCGAAGTGCAAGTGCTGATTGACGGCGTAACGGAAGCAGGCCAGCATACCGTCTCGTTCGACGCGCAGAACTTGGCAAGTGGCCTGTACCTCTACCGCTTGCAAACTGCCTCAGGAGTATTCAGCAAAACGATGACCCTGCTGAAGTAGTCTGAGCAAAGTGATGTAGCGGAAAGGGCACCTGCAAATGCAGGTGCCCTTTCTTGTTTTCTGCCACGCTCGTATGTCACAGATCAGGATAAGCAATCTCTTCCGCTGAAATCCATTCCACACTCCGGCAAAAAGCGCATCGACTTGACACGCCCTCAAGAGCTAATCAAGCATTTTGCCTCGAAAACCCATCTTGTCTAAGCGGTACAACGTTTGTCTACCAAGAAGTATCGTAGTACAACTCGGGCAGGTATATGCTTACTCCTTTTGCTTCCAACGAAGTACATCCTTCTATCTGTTTTCCACTTTCGGATCCAACTGAGACGCAACTTCTTGGCAACCGACTGGCTACCACGTGGGCGAATAGGCAGTTTGGTCACTGCATAAATTTGCTGCACAAAGAGCCTGAAGGTGTACGTAACGAGACCCAAGCTTTGCTGCTCGCAGCGGCTTACTTTCACACAGGGATGCTCAACGAGGCGGAAGATATTCTCGTTACGAATAAGTTCGGCGATGCGTCCCTCCCGATGGTCTATATTGGACACGCTCGCATAGCCTTAGAGCAGTCGCGGTTGCCTGATGCGGTTGCGTTCGTGGAGCAGGCCCTGCAACACCAACCACACTCGATAGAAGGCACGTACCTCTTCGGCAGACTCTGTTTATTGCTTGGAGAAGCCGCTACCGCGTGCCAAATTCCGGTCTTGCTTCAATCGCTGGGCGCTCCAGCGTCCTTGATTCAAGCGTTTTCATCGTTTGGGGTAACAGCCCAATCCAGCGAAGCGCCTTTTCAATCCACACGGCCACCACGCACGTGGGCGTCCGATGAAGTGGTGATCTACTGCGGTCGTGCGAACCAATCGTGGTCCCCGCGTTCGCTTGAGCACGGCATTGGCGGGAGCGAAGAAGCCGTCATCCGCCTAGCGAGGCAGTTGCACACCCTTGGATGGCGTGTGACGGTCTACAACGACGTTGGTGAGGACGCGGGCGATTACGATGGTGTTACCTACCATCCGCTAGCGGCATACAATCCGCGTGACCAGTTCAACATCTACATTTCGTGGCGCACTCTCGGGTGCTTCGATACCGCTCTAGACGCAGCCCACACCTATCTCTGGCTGCATGATGTACCCAATTCACAGCATTTTTCGAAGTCTAGGCTCAACCGCATCGATACCATCATTGTCTTGTCGGATTTCCACAGAGCCTGTCTATCGGAAGTCCCAGCTACAAAATTCTGGATCTCAGGGAATGGGCTCGACTTAGCCGACTTGGAAGGAATCCTTCAGCATGCGCCAATTCGCAACCCGTATCGGTGTATATATGCCAGTTCATACAGCCGTGGGCTTGAATTATTGCTGACGATCTGGCCGCAGATTAAGGAAGCCGTCCCTGAAGCAGAACTACATGTCTTCTATGGCTGGGAGAGTTTTAGCAGCCAAGCGGACGACCCTTCGTTTCAGCGGTGGAAAGCACATATGGATGCGCTCCTTGCACAACCCGGCGTAATCCATCACGGACGTGTTGGGCATGCCCAAATCTGGGAAGAGACACTAAAGTCCGGCATTTGGGCATACCCGTCTACATATCCAGAAACAAGTTGTATTACTGCGATGAAAGCGCAGGCAGCGGGTGCTATCCCAGTGGTCTTTGGCTATGCCGCGCTCACAGAAACCGTTCAGCACGGTGCGATCTTACCCACAACAAACTCGGGCGACCCGACACCCGCGCAACGTGTTGCTTACACGAAAGCACTCATAGCAGCCCTCACCAATCATGTATGGCAGGCAGACGTTCGGGCAGAGATGATGCCTTGGGCACGCGAGGCGTTCTCATGGCAACAGATTGCACAGACATGGAGCGATCACTTCAGCTCCGTGCGCCCCCAACGCCGTGCGGCATAACACATGGGCGGTCT
>CAYYHN010000438.1:0-4590 GCA_964471245.1 uncultured Rhodothermaceae bacterium
CAAGCGCATGTCGCTGCCCAAAGGCATGGAGCCGGAGCATGTGGACCTCGACACGGCGATTGGGCTCTTGGCCTTGCCGCGTCTGCTGGGCAACCATCCGGAAAGTGGGCAGGAGATTAAAGCAAACATTGGGCGCTACGGTCCCTACGTGCAGCACGGCCGCACGTTTGCCTCGCTCGGCAAGGAAGACGATGTGCTGAAGGTGCGCCTGCCACGTGCCCTCGAACTCCTCGCCAAGAAGGAGGGCAAGAACAAGCCGCTCATCAGCTTGGGTGCACATCCCGAGACGGGCGAGCCCGTCGATGTGTTCGAAGGGCGCTACGGCCCGTACGTCAAGCACCAACGGACGAACGCATCGCTGCCGAAAGGTATGGAGCCGAGCGAGTTGACCATGGCACAAGCCGTTGAGATGTTGGCCGCCAAGGCGGCCAGTAAGGGGAAGAAGAAGCGCACCACACGCCGCAAATCGGCAGCTAAGAAGTAGACTGCATCATTCCATGCTCACACGCCCGCGCATCTGGTGTTTCGCGTTAGCGGTGGGTATGGCGATGGCCGTGTATCCGCCCGCGCTCATCGAAGTGAGTCGGCCTGCTTGGGAAAACGGCCAAAACGAGTCACTACCGGGGATGCGCCACGAAATCCAGTACTGGTTTCTGTTGGATCGCGGCATGCGCATTGAAGACGGCGGCACGGCGCTTTGGGTGCGCTATGCATGGCAACAATTCGCCGTGCAGATGGGCGCGTTGGCACTGATTACGCTGATGCTCCTTCGCGCCACCCCACGTCCACCCGATGACGAAGCAGGTGGCGACGACGGTGGGCGACCTCCAAAGCCTGACCCTGCACCTTTCGAGCCTGCGCCCGAAGCTCTGGTTGCCTAATTAATCATAAAAGTGCCAACTCTCTACATTCAGCAACCCGATTTCTCTATCAAAGAAATTGGCAGTGTCTCTCTCAAAAACGCCTTAAAGATCTTAAGGGAGTCCTTGCTTGAATTGGACGAGAGTGTGCAGTACGGCTGGGATCAAGCAGAGCCCATGATCGGGTTCAAAAAATCAAACACGGCCTTCATCGAGGTAAATAAAGATGGCGACCAGAGTTATCTGATCCGATTTGAGAATCCTTTACTTGAGGAACCAATGAGCCGAAAAAATTGGTTTTCTCGGACACCGGATCGCTATTACATCATGGTAAAGGTGTGGCAATCAATTGATGTTGAGACGGCAATAGGTCTGTTTTCGCTGGTAAAGACAAGTCGCTAATCAAATGGCTAGAAGGCCAGACTGTGATTAAAGCGTTGGATAACTAAGTGATAACAGGTTTGGTGGTCTCGATGTGTTTGCTTGTTGTGTCCATGTTGATATGCATAGAGTTTTTCTGGCAAGGCACTTAGGCAAGCAGTGCCGATGGGCGATACTGTAAAAAAACAGTTTCCCCGATGCTCCGATGAAAAACACGCTCTACATACTCGTATGTGCGGCCTTGTGCTGGCTCGTTGTACCATCGCTTTATGCGCAGACGACGGCGCGCGTTGCGTTCGATGACGTTCAGACGCTTGCTGTACAGCAAGGTACGCAAGCCGACTTGCTTGCCGTCACCGCAGCGGACCTCGCACCCGATGGGACGGCAACCGCATGGCTCTATTTATATGCGACCGACCAAGGACCGCTCGCTGTATTGCGCGATGGCGCGAACCTTTCTGTGGATGCCTTCGATCCTACAGGGTTTGATGCCATTTTAGCTGACGCCATCCCGTTGCAGCGCTTGCCAGACGACTGGCTCGACTCCGAAGCCGCCTTTGCCGCTGCCGAAGCCCACGCAGGGATGTACTTTCGCGCGACGCATGCCGATGCACAGGTCACCGCACTGCTCACCACTGTGCCCGACCATCCGCAGCTCCAAGACAACCTCCCCGATCCCGTTCGCTGGACGATCACCTACACGTCGCCCAGCGCACAGGTCTTCGAGACGCTGCACATCGACGCCGTGACTGGAACGGTACGCGTCGATCAGCCTATGCAGCCGCGCGAGGCTGTTGCGTTAACGACGACAACGGCAGACGTGACGTGGTCGGAAGAGCCCGCGCTCTTCGATGTGCGTACATTCGTGCCTGATTTGTCGACGACGGGGACTTCGACGGCGTGGATCTACACGTTTTTCTCGGCTGCCCACAACTCGGTGCGGTCGTTTTTTGTGCGGAAGAATGCAGACGGTGAACTGGATGTATTCGCCTCCGTCGAGCAGTCGGTGGCAAGCTATCCTACGGTGGAGTCGTTGGGCGACTGGATTGAAGCTTCGGAAGCGTTGGCACAGGCGCGTGTCGCCTACACCCAACGCATTGGCTCTGATGCCGATGCCCACACGTTGGTCGAAGCGCGCTTGGCACGCGGGCTACGGACCGACCAGCCCAACCGCGCTGTGTGGGAATTTCGCTTCGTCTCATTCGCTGCAGGAGCGCTCGTTACGGTTCACGTCGATGCCGAGACGGGCGAGGCGATTGGCGTAGATACGGATACACCGTCGGTAGTGCCCGAAGCGTTTGCACTCGCCCAAAACTACCCCAACCCGTTCAATCCTAGTACGCAGATCGCATACACGTTGCCACAAGCCGCCGATGTGCACCTTGCTGTGTATGATCTGCTGGGTAGAGAAGTGGCAGTACTCGCCAACGATTTCCAAGCAGCAGGTGCACACGCCGTCACATTCGATGGTGCGAATCTGCCGAGCGGCCTGTACGTCTATCAACTCGCGACGCCTCAGCAGACCCGGACGCGCACGATGACGTTGCTCAAGTAACTCGGGTTTAGACCTGACCAAGTTCGAGGGGACGAAGAGAGGAAGAATCGGAGAGACAAGGAGACGAAGAACCAAAGATGGCTAGGAAAACGCATCCACCTCGTTTCGTCGTCTCTCCGTCTCATCCATTCAACTCACGTGTGGACCTATGGTCTGGACTTGAGTGAAGTAATCACGCTGGGCGAATGGGAACCCAGATCGTCTCTTCCGCAGCAGGGTCATCCGGGCGGTAGCCGGGGGGCAGCAGATCAAATTGCGGCCGGGCGTCGAGGACGTAGCCGGATTGGGGGAGCCACGTGCCGAAGATGTAGCCAGCAACGGGGCCGAAGGCGGCTGCGGTGCCGCGGTAGGTAAAGACGGCGTACAAGCCGCTTGGGATGGTGTATGCTGCCATGCCTGCGGGGATGGGGCTGCCTTCGCTGACTTCTGCAGCGGCCCATTTCGTGTACGGCGTGGCAGGTGTCAATGGAGCGCCATCAGCAAGGTCGTACACGGTCATCGATACGAAGTGCCCACCTTGCCGCCCGGTGAGTTCGTTACGTCGAGGCATGAAGCTGCGCCAGAGCATCGGCGTCTGGTCTGTCGCCCGCGTCATCTGAGCTGATACACCCACGAGGTGACGCGGTGCACTCTCCACAAGATCAGGTGCCGGAATCGGTGGGAGCGTTGAAGGCATAGAATAAAGTCGTTGACGTGTTCCGGTCGAATGTCGGCTTGGACAATGAGCTATGTCCTCCATGCATTCCTATGGTTTAGGGCATGGGTGAACTAAGACCACTCCGGATAGGTAGCTTTAAAATTCCACGTACACCCATCTCCATTCAATTCCCACTTATATACGCCTTCGACACACGTTTCCCCATAATCAAAGCCAATGATCGACTGGGGCAATGCCTCTTCATCTTGCTCAAGAGTAGAAGCCGAGGATTTAAAAGCTGATACGTTTTTGAAGGTGACACGCTTTATTTCTATCTCATTGAGATAGGCACCAATACGGATCTTCAGGGTGTGGGTTTGCTGGTTTAGGGTATAGACAGTCCGGATTGCGTTTGAGTCGGGGTAAAGCGAGCTAAGAAAATCGGTCATGTTGACGGGGGCATGACGAGTGCCTCGTTACGGTCCGCTGTTGTCTTGGGCTTCTTGCTCCTCGCGCAGCATACGCTCCATCTGCTGGAACTCAACGCGGATGGATTCCTCGTCTTGGCAGTAGCTGGGGTCTTCCAGTGCGTCGCCGAGGGCACACGTGAACGCGGCGGCTGAGGCAAAGTCCTGCGCCTGCATGTACGTCACCCGGATCATCTGGATGAATGTAGCCGCCATGTTCATGTCTTGGTTGCTGGTGGCTTGCTCCAGTTGGTGCAGTGCCACTGGCTCGGCGAGTTTCATGATGTCCACGGCCTTCTGGTTGTCGCCGAGTGCTTGGAATGCTTGCGCCATCAGCGAGAACGACCGGATGTCGCCGGGGATAGTCTCGAACGGCACCTGCTCGTGGAAGTTGTACAGCAACTCCTTCGCTTCGTCGACGAGGCCAGCCGCTGCGGCTTGCTCGGCGGCGTGCGAGAAGATGTTGCGGTAGTTGTCCACCATGCGCCGGATGTTTTCGTCGTAATAGACATCCGGATCGTTGAGGTTGGTGAACCGGAATTCTTGTAGGCGCTTCAGCGTGACGGCAGGCTCTACGCGGCCCAGCGGACTGGCGTTTTCGTCTTTGATTGGCACGACGCGGAACGCTTGACCCTCAAGCTGGAAGTAGTCCTGCAAGTTCAACTGTCCGTCGGGGCTAACCGTGACGGC
>CAYYHN010000439.1:0-4581 GCA_964471245.1 uncultured Rhodothermaceae bacterium
GCACTTGGAGGCAAGGGATCTAGGAGACGAAAAGGCAAAGAGACAACGTAATTGGGTTTGGACACCACTCATCGTCTCGTAGACACCTCGATTCCTCGTCTCTATCCAACTTGTCCTAACGGGACAAACTTGGATTTTTCAGCGAAGCAGTCGATGCAAGTACATACCGTAGCCACTTTTCATCAGCGGCTCGGCGATGCGCTGGAGTTGTGCATCATCGATGAAGCCCATCCGCCACGCCACTTCCTCGATGCAGCCAATTTTGTAGCCTTGCCGCTGTTCAATCACACGAACAAACTCAGCGGCATCGTGCAGCGAATTGAACGTGCCCGTATCGAGCCACGCCGTCCCTCGGCTCATCACACCGACGTAGAGTTCACGCTTATCGAGGTACGCTTGGTTAACGGCCGTGATTTCGTATTCGCCCCGCGCAGAGGGATGAATGGACTTGGCGATCTCGACGACATCGTTGTCGTAGAAATACAGGCCCGGCACGGCATAGTCGGACTTCGGCTGCAGTGGCTTTTCTTCGATCGAGAGCACCTTGTGGTTTTCGTCGAACGCAATCACGCCGTACCGCTCGGGGTCATTGACGCGGTAGGCGAAGATCTTCGCCCCATCCGTAAGTTGCGCGCTCTCTTGTAACAGGTCAATCAAGCCTGCGCCATAAAAAATATTGTCGCCAAGAATGAGGCACACTGGATCGTCCCCGATGAAGGCCTCCCCGATCACGAACGCTTGCGCCAACCCATTCGGGACCTCTTGGACTGCGTAATGGAAAGCGCATCCGAGTTCGCTGCCATCCCCTAATAAGCGCTGGAAATGCGGGCGGTCCTCAGGCGTCGTTATAATCAGAATCTTGCGAATCCCAGACATCATGAGCACCGACAGCGGGTAATACACCATCGGCTTGTCGTAGATGGGCATCAGTTGTTTGGAAATCGCCTTGGTAATAGGATACAAGCGCGTTCCCGAGCCACAGGCCAGTATGATCCCCTTCATGCCTCGTGTCGATTAAGGTCGAGCTTCAGATTCGAGGCAAGTATACTCAATGTATCGAGTTTAGGAAATGTCGTGCCCGCGAGTTTGCAGCGAAGTACCTTATGTCTCTCGAGGTACACGACCCGACTACGCCGTCGTCTTCGCCCCAGCAGCCCGAAGTGCCGCGTAGCCGCCCACGTTGTAGGCTGCCTCGAAGCCCATCTTACGCAGCACTGCGGTTGCCTTGGCAGAACGGCTGCCCGAACGGCAGTAGAGGTAGATCGGCATATCGGGCTTGAACTGCTGCTGTTTGGCAAGGCGCTGGACCTGCTCCGCAAATTGGGGCGACATCACGTCGACATTGACGGCACCAACGAGATGGCCGGTTACATATTCACCTGCCGTACGCACATCGAGCACAGGCGTCTCAGCTGTTCGTTCCGCTAGAAACTCGCGTGGCGAGCGCTTTGCAGATGGCGGGCGATTGAATAAGCGTGCGAAGAAGGACATGGGGCAGCAAGGCAAATTATAGAGACAGAATCAAGAGCTACTCGCCCTGGATAACCGGATGCGCCGTGTTGTTACTCCATTCGAGGTATGCCCCATCGTAGAGCATGGGTTCATAGCCCAGCATGCGCATCACAAAATAGGCATGCGAGGCTTGCACCCCCGTTCGGCAGTACGTGATGACGCGCTGATTGTCTTGTAAGCCCAGATCAGCATAGCGCGCGCGGAGTTCGCTTAGCGGCCGCAACGCGCCATTGGCTTGCAGGTCGTCTTTCCAGAAGGCCGACACCGACGCAGGGATATGGCCGGGGCGCTGCACGTCTGTACCCGGCGTCGCACCTGTGTGCTGGTCGATTGGGCGCGCATCGAGCACAACAAGTGGCTCCGGCGCATCAAGGTTTGCGTGCACTGCTGTGACGGTGGTCACACGGTCCGCATTCAACACCGGGACAAAGGTGCCCGGCTCAGGCGTGGGCGGCACATCGGTGGTGACGGGCTGCTGCGTGCGCTGCCACGCGGCCAAACCACCATTCAGCACGAACGTACGACGGTGGCCTGTGGCATCGAGCGCGAAGAACGCGCGGCCTGCTGCAAGGCCACCCATGTCACCGTAGAGCACGACGTGTGTTGACGCCGAGATGCCGACGGCTTGCAACGATGCCTGCAACGTTTCGAGATCCGGCAGCACATTCACAAGGCTATCGCGGTTAGTGGCAACGGCACGGAGCGGCAGGAAATGCGCGCCGGGGATGTGGCTGGCATCGTACGCCGTACGGTCGCGCCCGACGTGCAGCACGACGACATCGTTTTCCGTAGGCGATGCAAGCATTTCAACGAGCTGCTCCGCCTCGATAACAAACGGAAGCGACTCGTCTCCACTCGACGGGGTGGTCGTTGTTTGGCAGCCGAGCATCAGGACTAGCGCGGCAAGTACATATCCGATACGGTACATCCTTTGCTTTATCAAATTCAGATTCTGTGGGTGGATGCTAAGCCAAGCTCATGGCCGTGCATCATTGTTACAGGTGACTGGCTGGCAATCGATGCAGGTAGTTTGTGTGTTCCAAACGCTTTCGGCGCTTCGCGTACGAGGATAAGGCCACCCATCACCACCAAAAAAACAGCAAAGCCGCGCCTCAGTTGCGCTTGAGGGACACGTTGACTAATGGCATTGCCAGCAAACGAACCAAGGATACCTACCAGCGCGAAAACACCAATCAGTTACCAATCGACGTAGGTGTTCGTCGCCGCGAGTACATCCAAGTATTTCCAAAAGCCTGCCGCGCTCTTTGCAGCAATAATCATCAGGCTCGTTCCTACAGCCAGCCGCATCGAAAGACCACCGAGCAAGACGAGCGCCGGAACAATCAGGAAGCCGCCGCCGACACCTACGAGTCCGGTGAGTACGCCGACAAACAAGCCTTCGATGGCGATGAGCCAGAGCGGTTGCCGCTTGCGTGTCTGGTTGGAACTGGTAGCCACTTTTTTGCTCCGAAGCATCAATGCAGCCGCCAAGAGCATGACGATGGCGAAGAGTGCCAATTGCACGGCACCCGGCACCCATCGCGCCAAGGCAGCCCCGCCATACGTGCCGATGATACCAGGCACGCCGAAGTAGAGCACGCTGTGCCAATCTACCAGCTTCTGACGTGCGTAAGGGATGACGCCAACCGCCGCGATTAAACCAACGATGGCAAGGCTTTCTGCAATTGCCACCTTGTCCGGCACGCCAACCAGATACACCAGCACCGGCACCGTCAGGATGGAGCCGCCAGAACCAAGCAGGCCCAGCACAAGACCAATCGCAACAGCGCCTATGAGTGCAGCAAGCATGATGGTAGCGGAATATCAGGTGAGGAGTGGCGCACGTTAAAGCCACCCACTTGTCATCACAAGTCATACAGTTCAAACAGATGTCATGACAAGAGGTTCCCCAACTAAGAGGACACCACCTGACGAGACCCGCTTGACGTAGACCAATTGAGACGAGACATGGAAACACAAAAAAGCGCAGCATCCCCGCTACAAGATGCTGCGCTTGGCAAGAGCATAGAATTGCTCCGCAGAAAACCTCCTTTCCACCATACCATCAAGGAGTAGCATAAAGGTACGCGCAGAAAGCACTGTGCCAAACAGCCGGAGGGTGAATGGGGGCATCCAGCGCATTTCCGGTCGAAAACGCAGGCTGAACGGATGAGTGCATCTATGCTACTGTAGCAGAAATAGCTGGACTGGATGGATAACAGGGTACGTGCCGTGCTGCATTTTTTGTACCTTGGCCTCCCGTCTGACCCCAACCTGCTGGCATGCCAAACCACGACGACGATCCCTTCCTGCTTGATTTGCACCTCGACGCAGGCGACCTCGAAAAGCTGTTCGAGCCGTTTGACCCACATGAAGATGCCGCTGTCGAACCTCGCTACCCGGAACGCCCCGGCGACGCAGGCGTGCTGCGCGATCCTATCGACTGGGAGTATGTGGAGACCGTCCGCGACTCGTTCCTTGGCGACATTGTCGACACGTTCTTCCGTGCAGAGCTCCATGGTGCCGAGAAGATCCCGAAAGAGGGACCGCTCATCGTTGCCCCGAACCACAGCGGCAACGCCTTCCCGCACGATGGCATGGTGATGGACGCCTTGCTGTGGCGCACCCAAGGGTACGACCGCCTCGCCAAATTTCGCTCGGTCTATTCCCCCAAGCTAGCCGCCGTCTGGTGGATGCGCCTCTACGCGATCGACAACTGGTGGCGGCGCGGCGGTGGCGTGGATATGACCTTCGTCAACTTCGACAAGTTGCTGGAGCGCAAGGATAAGGTCATCTACTATCCCGAAGGCGTTCCAGGCATCGGCAAAGGGTTTCAGCGGCGCTACCAACTCCAACATTTCCATTCGAGCTTCGTGGTGCTCGCGGCCAAGCACCACGCGCCCATCTACCCGGTCAGCATCGTCAATGCCGAGTGGGTGAACCCGACAAGTATCACGTTTAAATGGCTCGACAAGCTGTCGGATAAGTTGCTTGGCGTGCCGTTCTTCCCGGTCCCCATCACGTTCCTCGCGCTCGTTTTTCCGTTCGTCTTCTACTTGGCGTTTCCCT
>CAYYHN010000440.1:0-4567 GCA_964471245.1 uncultured Rhodothermaceae bacterium
GGCGGTTTGTTTTGGACGCTCGTCGGCTTCATCATCGTCGGCCGTGATGTGAGCGATGCAGCTATCCTCGGCATCGTCAGTGCGTTCTCGGCACTGACGGCGCTCTACGGCATCGGCTTCTACCTCATCGTGCAGGTTTTCATCGCCCGGATCGACGCCACAGAAGCTGAACCATGATAGGCAGGATGAAACTCGAAATACGAAGTCCGAAGCATGAAGTCTGAAAGGCGCACCCGGTACGGCCTTGCTACCTCAACAGTCAACAGCCCCAATTCCCATGACACCCGAGACACTCTTTTCGATTTGCAGCACCCTCGTGCTTCCCGGCTGGCTGCTGCTCATCTTCGCGCCCCGCTGGAAATGGACAACCGCGTTGATCTCATCGGTACTCATCCCCGGCGTACTGTTGGGCATCATCTACACCACCCTCATCGTTACCAACATGCCGGGTGCCGAAGGCGGCTTTGGCTCCTTGGATGAGGTGAGGACGCTATTCCAGAATCCATGGATGGTACTGGCGGGCTGGATCCACTACCTCGCCTTCGACCTGTTCATTGGCAGTTGGATGGTCCGCGATGCGCAGCGACACAAGGTACGGCACCTGCTTGTTGTCCCGTGCCTCCTTGGCTGCTTCATGCTCGGGCCGTTCGGCCTGCTCCTCTATCTCGTCCTCCGCGCCGCTACGAAGCGCGTATATCTGTTCGAGGACGCCTGAGGCATCGCAACTATGCGGCTTCCCACCGCGTCTGCCAACGGTCTCCCTTCACCTTCTTCCCCCTACCATGCATCCACGTGACGTTCTTGTAGCCCTCCATACCCGCGACCCGTTGCTCTCGACGCTCGGCTGGGTGCTCATCGTAGGCTTTTTCGTGTGCCTCGGGCTCATGCTCTTCGATAGCCGCCTGATCACCGGGATCAATGCATGGATCAAGCCCGCCAAGTTCTCCATCTCGGTCGCCATCTATGTGTGGACGATCGGCTGGCTGCTGGCCGATCTGGCGGGAGCCACGCGCACGGTCAGTGTGATTCGCTGGACGGTCTTTCTCACGATGGTCGTAGAGATGGTCTGCATCTACCTGCAAGCGGCACGTGGCACCACCTCACACTACAATATCAGCACACCTCTTGATGGCGCGATCTTTAGTGCGATGGGCATCGCTATTTTGCTCAACACGCTTGTAGCCGTCGCGCTGCTGGTGCTGTATGCGACGAAACCGGGTGCCGACCTCTCGCCGCTCTACCGCTGGGCCGTCGTGGCGGGCATTGCGGTGTTCTTGTTCGGCAGCTACGCCGGGCAGCAGATGATCAGCAACATGGGCCACACCATTGGCGCACCTGATGGCGGGCAGGGACTACCGTTCCTCAACTGGAGCGTGACGGCAGGCGACTTGCGCATCGCCCACTTCTTTGGATTGCACGCCCTGCAACTCTTTCCACTCACGGCTTGGCTGCTGAGTCGGGCTACGTGGTCCCCTTCCATCACGACTGTGGCATTCGTGGCTGTCACGCTCGTCTACACCGGCTTTGTGGCACTCACCTACCTGCAAGCGTGGGCCGGACAACCATTGATAGCAGGGTAATTGAGCAGACTCACGGGGCGGTGACCCGCTTCAAAACGACCTGCTCTGCCTGCGCGGAGACAACTTGGTCCAAAAAGGCACGCAGTTCATCATATTGCTCGGCTGGATACCAGTCTTGACGAAGCGTGAGACGTGTGTTCATGCTAAGCGTCTGCCCTTGTACCGTGATCGCGCGCTTGAAGGTACCCACGCCATCAAGCAAGTGGAACATAAGGTCTTCGGGCATCGCTTCGACCTCATAGTCGGACGGAATAGCCAGCCGGATGGTATAGCTATAATCCCAAGGATACGTCATGTCAATGGGAAACATCCGTTCAGGGAGACGCAACGGATTTTCCTCAAACCGATCGAGCACGGTCGGGTTAAAGTAGATAAAATCACCAGCGACTTGCGCGTAGTTAGGCACGGAGAAGGCAGCCTGTGTACGGAGTTTCTCAGCAACAGCTTCGGCATTGACGAGGTCATGTGTTGTTAACTCCACATCGGTTAGCGACTCCAATACCACATCACGAACCAACTCTTCCGGCTCCACTTCTGATAGCGCAAGCCGCATCTCAAAAGCGCTGTACTCGTCATCCGACGACTGCAACGTCGTCGTCAGTGTGCCCGTGTCATCCAAGCTGCCATTCAGCAACACGCCATGCTTGAACGTGCCCGTCGCTGCGACATCGATCCATTTGGCACGGCGATAGTTCGTACGCCGCCCAGAGGCGCTCCGAAGCAGTGATTGCGCTTCTTCGAGCAGCAGTCCTCGCCCGTTCAGCGCTCGTGGCGGCAGAAGCGTATAGGGCCGCTCTTCGTCGGTAGGATCAAGCAAGAGATCCTTTTCCAATAGGTCAAGGTGCGCCAACACATAGTTGAACTGGCTCATGACCGGGTACGACTCGATGACGCGTCCATGATCACGCGTACTAACCAGTACTGGATTTGCAGAAAGGTCGGCAGCGCGGAGCAAAGCAATAAGCAGCATCGTGAGGTCAGCAGAGTTGCCCGTCTTGGCTTCCAAGATCTCTGTAATTGGACGACTGGGCGTGTACTCGTGGACGCCGTCCCACACCATGTTCGTCCGTACGAAATCGTATACGGCTTCGGCCTTGGCTTCTAGGTTGATGATTCCGGACGTGATGGCATCGGCTTGCGCTTCAATCAGGCTGTCAGGCTCCATGTATTGACCAAACGCACCCGTAAGCAGCAGACCATTGGCCACATCATCCCATGTGGTGAGTAACTCGATACCGAAGAAGGACCGCAGCTGTATTTCGAGCGCAGCAACATAATCGATGGGCGTCGTCATGAACGGCTCTTCCCGCAAGGCGGGGATGTCCTGCATCACCCATCGGTGCCTAACCATACCTCGGCTGTTCGAATGTTCGCGCTCTTCCACGGCGTAAGGCAGTTCGCCATAGGTGATGAACGCATAGTTGGCCAGATCCGGAAACTCTACGCGGTACTCACTCCAAAGAGTTGGTTCGGTCGTTTGAAACTGCCAATTGGGGAGCAAGAACGGGTTCTCGGTGTGGATGGCATATTGATATTCAATCACGGCCCCGGGTGCAAGTGCTGGCAACGTGAAGCGGATTTGTTTCAACTGCGCATCGACATCCTCTTCGAAGATAGCAGCCTTCTCAAGCTTGTGGCGCTGCGTTCGGCCATCAGGCCCAATGGTGATTGTGTGAGCTTTGATTCCCTTGACCTTCTGGAACTTCTCATAAGCCATAAAGGGAATGGTTACAGTACCCCACTCATACCCCGCTTCGGATAGAATTTTTATCCGTGTGTGACGCTTGAACACCAATTTCCCGCTACGCTTCACGTCGGCGTCACCGTAGTCGGCAAGGATGACTACCGCCGCATTGGAATCGGCTGGGAATGCATCCATTAGTAAGTGTTCGGCGGAGATATCACCCCACTTGATCGGGGCCGACTGGGCTAAGAGCGAAACAGGAGCGCAAAGACCAATAGCACAAAGAATGCCGAGGAAAAAGATGTGCATACAGATGCTCAGTGTTTTACCAAACTGCTGAATGCATACAACCTATTTACACAGAAACATAAAAGCAACGCCCAGCCAACTTTCATTGACCAAGGAGTTATTGCCAGCACATCTTAGAATATGGATAGGCGACAACCTAAGCCACTGCTGGTACTGCGGCAGGCTCCGGCGTACCGAAGTACTTAAGCATCCGGTAGTGCGACCCCATCGCAGCACGGAGCGTCGGATGGTAGTGGTAAGGAACGTCGTGGCGCTCAGCCACTTCGCGCACAATCTTACTAATTGCAGGATAGTGGATGCTGCAGGTCTGCGGGAAGAGGTGGTGCTCGATCTGGTAGTTCAGCCCACCGATGTACCACGACAGCACGTGGTTCTTCGAAGCGAAGTTGGCCGTGGTGTGCATCTCGTGAATCAGCCATGCATACTCCATCATGCCGTCTTCGTCGGGCTCAGGAAACTCGGTGCCTTCCACCACGTGGGCAAGTTGGAAGATGATGCCAAGGATGGTCCCCGCCGTCAGGTGCATCGCCAAGAAGCCGATCAGGAATTGCCACCACGTGATGTCGAGCACGAGGAGCGGGAGAACGATGGTAAGCACGTAATGCGCCAACTTCGTCCAGACGAGCGTGAAGATCTCGCCTTTCGGATGCTTCTTGTTCTCGTACGGGCCAATGTCCTTCTTCAGGAACTGTTGGTAGTCTTTTGCAAAGACCCAGTTGATCGTGGCAAAGCTGTAGGCGGCGAAACCATAGAGATGCTGAAAGCGGTGGTACCACTTCTGCGGCGCGCCCGGCGAAAGGCGCAGCAACGGCGAAACCGTCAAGTCCTCATCAATGCCGTCAATGTTGGTGTACGTATGGTGAATCACGTTATGCGTGATCTTCCACATGTAGCCATTCGCGCCCATCAGGTCGAACGTGTAGCCCAAAAGCTTGTTGACCGTCTTGTTGTGCGAGTAGGCTTCGTTTAGTGCTTCGTCGGCCACCGAGAAGCC
>CAYYHN010000441.1:0-4563 GCA_964471245.1 uncultured Rhodothermaceae bacterium
AAGTAAGCAATTTTACACACGGTTTTGCAAGGTTATGCTAGGATTTCATCTTAAGGATGACACGAAAAATGCGTATACGTTGCCTGTTTTTGCCTCTTGATTGTCAAGAGAGGACTGAATTTTTCACTTCGCCCCTCCTCATCGTGTGTCATCCACGTATGCCTAACCTTACAATTTGCAGTGCATGTATAGCATCTACTTTGCTGATTTCGCCCTAGTTTGGACGTATCGTACCCATTGAGGTTCATACATCCCAGCAAATCTACCCTCCATGTTCCCTCTCGACGCGGATCCTTCCTTACCGGCCGCTTCCACCGAAGTCGCCGCAGCTTTGCGCGATGTCATGGTCACGGGCCTTCAAGTACGCATCCGCCTTGAAGAAGCCTGCAAACAGGAACGGATCACATTCGCGCACTACAACGTCCTTCGCATCCTGCACCACGCCGGTCGCCTCGGCTGCCCACGCAGCGCCATCGATGCACGTATGTTGGACCCGGGTGCAGATGTGACCCGGCTGATGACGACGCTCGAAAAACGCGGCCTTGCACGACGCGAGCGCGATGCTCGGGATCGCCGCATCATGCTCCACCGCATCACCGAAGCAGGCCAGCAACTCGTTGTCACCCTCGAAGCCGCTTTCGATCGGGTGTATGCGCACTATGCCCAGCGCATGGCGCCCCGCGATGCCACCCACCTCAGCCGCATCTGTACAGGCCTCTTCAGCGATTACAAAGCCGACGACCCCGGTACGCTGATTCGGCAAAACCTAGAGCCGAAGCAAACCACATAAAAAACCCCGTCTGCGTGGTGCAAACGGGGTTTAACATCGTGCGGAGAGGGCGGGATTCGAACCCGCGGTACCCCTCTTAGAGGTACGCCGGTTTAGCAAACCGGTGGTTTCAGCCACTCACCCACCTCTCCAGCTGCCCCGCTTTTCGCGAGGACGGCTAATATACATTCTATGCGAGAGCTTGCGCAAGAGGGTAGATAAATGTTCATACGAGAGCTTGCGGTGGAGTCAATCCCGTGCGTTGTTTTTTAGATCTCGAGGAAGCAGCGTTCCTTCGCCTTCGATGTTGCGCCAAGCCGTGTGTAGAACTGGATGGCACGTGTGTTGAAGTCCGGGGTCTGCCATTGGATCAAGGTACAGCCTAGCTTGCGACCTTCCTGCTGGATTCGTTGCATCAGTTGTCGCCCGAGGCCCATGCCGCGTGCTTCGGGTTTCAGGTACAGGCAATCGAGATAGATGTAGTCGGCGGCGTCCCATGTAGCGTACTGGCGCATGTAGGTCGCATACCCAACCAAGCTGCCCTCTTGTTCGACAACCAAACCATAGAGCTTGGGCCTTGTCGCAAACAAGTCAGCCGCAAGCCGAGGTGCCTTGTTTGCGGGGTCGTACGGCGCCCGTTCGTAGGCTGCGTGTGCTGCGCAAAGCTCGACGAGCGCGTTGAGGTCATCAGGCTGGACCACGCGAATGAGGGCATGGAGCGTCATGATTGGTTCTATTCTGAGGCTACAATGGCAAGGAGGCACAGACAAGCCTATGCGAAGTACGGCTTGGTCCCGAGACACACGGGTTACCGCATGAAACGGTAGGTTGCTTTTAGCAGGAAAATGTTTTGTGGTGTGGTGTCGAACAGGGTGTTCGTGATGCCGTCGTACAGGCTTTCGGTGACATCGCCAAACTGCGACGTGTCCTGCGACCAGACGAGAAAAATCTCTGACCCCGGCGTGTATTCCCACCGGACGACCAAGTTGGAGCGCCATTGTCCGAACGCAAAATCGGGCGCACCGAAGGCGTAATCGTCTACGCCATCTTGGTTTTCATCGACGGCATAAACCGTCTCCGTAGCGCGCAGTTGCGTGTCGCTGAAGGCGATGTAGCGCGTATCAAAACGCGCAGCCGTTGCATCGGCAACGTAGCGGAAGGCGTCGAAACGGCCGCGTGAGATGAACGGCTGGCCCCAGTATTGGAGGCTTAGGTTTGGCGTGATCGTGTAGTCGATGCGCAGCGATAGGCTGAGCGTGCGCTGGTCGACCTTCCCCACCACGTAGCGCGTTGGACCAGCCCATTGGGCTTGGGCAACGTATTGCTGCCGGTCGCGGTTGGTGCTGTAGCTCGGCGCGAGCGAGACCTGCCACGCATTTGTCGGCTGGTAGGTGATGCTGCCGCCAATACTAGCGGTGCGCAGCGCGTCGTCGGCTCCCCAACTGCCTGCGTGGTTGAACGAGGCGCGTAGCTTCTTCCGGCTGTCCGAGATGATGCCGTTGCGGTAACTGACCAACCGTCCCAACCGCAACCGAGGGCCGCCACGCAGGGCTGCATTCGCGTACTGCACGGGCGTCGCCGTCAGCCCACCGTTGATCCACCAGTTGCTTTTCAGGTTGACCCAGCCGTTCACATTAAACGAAACCGTGTTCAGGTTTCCAGCGAAATCGTAGGCAAACAGGTGCGTATAGTTTACCGTGTATTGGCGGACGCGTTCGAGCGGCTTGGTCGTCCGGTAGCTGCCCCATGCATAGTGGCGGATGTCATCGGCTTGGCGCTGGAAACCAAGGTCATTAAGCTCCAGTTCCGGCGACCGCCATGTGGCCCCTGTTTCAAACCGCCAGTTCCCAGCAGCTTTGCCCAGATGGACGTTACCACCCGTACCCGCCAGCGAAGTACGCGTCGGATCGACGGCTACGTGTGTCGCATCGATGCGCTGAAAGAGTCGTGTGATGGATTGCTGGGTTGCCGTGATTGCCTCTGTACTGCCCTTGACTTGGCTAACAACGAGGTTGGCCCGTGCATACCATGCACGGTTTTGCCACTGATGCAGTACATCGAGCCCGCCGGTGTAGGCAGACGTGTGCAAAAATTGGAGTTCGTCGGTTAGGTTGCGGTTGGTTGCCGTGATGATCCCACCGACCACGGTGTTGCGGTTGTTCAGATCCTTCTGCAACCGCCCAACGACGTAATTGGTCAGCGGCTCGACGCGTTCACTGCGCCGTCCATCGGGGTTGGCAATCGTAGGATCTTCAACAATCGTAGCGTCTTCGGCCGCCGTCACGCTTTCGAGCACTCCAATCGACCAGCCGCTATCGGTCTTCCCACTGAACTTTGCGGCCCCTAAAATCGTCGTGATGTCAGGCTGGTCAACGAAGCTGCTGGGGATCGTTGCCGGAAATCCCTGCGGCGCACGCCCGATGCGGCGGGAGTAGAACAAGTTGTCGAATCCAAACGTGTTGCCCGCCTGCGAGGTCGAGAACTTATAGTCGAAGATGTTCTTGTTTTCGACAAAGAACGGACGCTGCTCTGGGAAGAAGATCTGGAAGCCATCCAGCGCAATCGCCGACGGATCGGCTTCGACCTGCCCAAAGTCGGGGTTGATGGTAAAGTCGACGGTGAGGTCATTGGTGATGCCGAGCTTGCCATCGAGGCCCACATCGGCGCGGGCGTCGGAGCCATCGCGGAAGGGGTTGCCGGGCTCGCCTTCGTACGTGCGCAGCGCCGAGACGGAATACGGCTGCACTTCGAGTTGCCGCTGCGGCTTGAGTTGGCGTAGGCCATGCAGTTCACCAAATGCGCTCACCCAGCCGGGTGCATCGAGCGGTGTGCGCTGCCAAATTGAGCGTTCCTCCTTGCGAAAATATCGCCGCGTCGACTGAATACCCCACACTTGGCTGGGCGCACCGCCAAACCGAAGCTGGCTAAACGGGATACGAATTTCGGCGGTCCAGCCCTCGGCATCTACCTGCGTTTTGGCGTACCAAATGGGATTCCACGTCACATCCCAGAACGCGCCATCGCTAGTGATGAACTCATCGCCTTTTACGCCCGCCGCAGAGATCGTAAACGAAAACGCTGTCCGCAGGTCGCGGTTGCTGTCGATGTTGATCTCGACCCAATCGCCATCGAACACATCGCGGCGCGAGAGTCTGCGAATGATGCCCTCAGGATCACGATCGAAGCACCGAAAGGCGACGTAGAGGTTGTTGTCGTCGTACATGATCTTGAGTTGCGTCTGCTCGGTCGGCGGCGTGTTCTCCTCCGGGCTCCATTCGATGTAGTCGCCGCTCCATGCTACAGCGGCCCATGCTTCTTCATCGAGACGCCCATCAATCGTCGGAGCCGCATGCTCGCCAACGTGCTGGGTCGTGTAGCTCCGCTTGGGGACCACGTCTTGGGCGAACCCGTCATACGTGCCCAAGGCCAACCCGAGCAACAGGCCAGCCCTTATGATTAGATGCTTCATGGCTGAAGTACGTCGTTTAGATAGCGACCAAAGTGTGGGGCTTCAGCATGCTGGAGGACATGGCTAATCCAAGCGCGGCGTTCGTGCCAGATTACCTCCAGCTCCCACACACAAACGAGCGCACCTGCATGCGGCGATGGCGCGATCACATCGGGCGTAGCGGAGTCAGCAAAGTATACCGCCGTCTGGATCATCTCGCCGCCTGTCCACCAGTTGAGCAAGATCCACACGCCTTCCCGCGCCTCGTGGACGATGAGGAACGCGTGCTGATAGACCGGCAAGCCCGTGTGCTGCGCCCTGCCGAGCCATGTGCTCAACCGCGCCA
>CAYYHN010000442.1:0-4557 GCA_964471245.1 uncultured Rhodothermaceae bacterium
CGAAGCGTCGAAGACGGCTGGAAAAACGCCTCCACTTCGTTTCGTTGCCTCCTCGTTTCATCCATGCTACCCACGTTCAGACCATAAGTCAAAAATTAGGTTACCATAAGGTCTCGGAAGCACACGATGCCACAAGCACGGCCATCCCAAATCTTCGTGTCTTTATGCCTTCGTGGTCCTCGAAAATCACCGCACAAACACCGTTTCACCACCAACGACGGTCCGCAGCACTTGCACTTCACGAAGCTGCTCAGGCGGGATCGTGAGGAGATTGGTATCTAGCACAACGAAGTCGGCTAAGTAGTTAGGTTTGAGTGCGCCAAGACGGTCATCTTGGAAGCCCGCCCACGCGTTGTGTGCCGTATAGGCTCGCAGGGCATCTTCGACGCTAATCTTTTCGTTGGGCACCCAGCCGTCAGGATTGGCGCCGTCGATGGTCTGACGAGTGACTGCAGCATATATGCCTTCGAGCGGACTGATGGGTGCGACAGTCCAGTCAGAGCCGAACGTGAGACGGGCGTTGGCGTCGAGGAGTGAACGGAAGGCGTAGGTCGTTTGGATCCGGTCGGAGCCAATGCGTTTTTCGGCCCAGCGTCCGTCATCGATGCCATGGAAGGGCTGCATGGAAGGGACGACGCCGAGCATGGCGAAGCGGGCGATGGCATCACGGGTTAGGTGCTGGGCGTGTTCGATGCGGAAGCGACGGTCACGGTCGCCATTTTGTGCAGCGGCTTCAGCAAACGCATCGAGCAGCCAGTCGTTGGCTCGGTCACCAATGGCGTGGACGGCGAGGTGTAATCCAGCCGCATCCGCATCCATGATCCATTGGTGTAGGGCTGTCGTGTCGTTGACGAGCAGTCCCGCTGTGCCCGGCTCATCCGTGTATGGGTCGTAGAACCATGCTGTCGTCGAGCCGAGTGAGCCATCGACAAATCCTTTGAGCGCACCCCAACGTAGGTGGTCATCGCCCCGGCCGTTTTCATCTATATAGTCTGCCATACGCGCCCACGTACGGAGTGGCACCATGCTGTAGACGCGCAGCCGCAGCCGTCCCTCGGCGTGTGCACGCTGGAATACGGCGAGGTCATCCCAACCGCCATAGCTACCCACATCGTGAATCTGTGTAACACCTAACGAGAGGGCGTGATCGATGCCGCGCTCCAAAGCTTCGTCGAAGGCGGCATCGCTGGGCACAGGCACCACAGCCGCGACTGGGTTCATTGCTTCGTCCTTCAGTACACCCGTCGGCTCACCGTCAGCATCGCGAACGATCTCGCCACCGTCGGGTGCAGATGTATCAATGGTGAGGCCCGCCAGTTGGAGCGCCCGCGTGTTTGCCAGCGCCATGTGCCCATCTAACCTGCTCACAAAGACGGGATAGTCCGAGGTCGCATCGTCGATCCAGTCGCGGTGGGGGAGTTCGCCGCCCCACGCCTCGTGGTCCCAGTCGCCCCCTGTGATCCACGTACCCGGCGGCTGCGCAGCGGCAAAATCCGCGATGCGCCGGGCAAACTCTTCGGGTGAATCCGCTGAACGCAAGTCTACACTCGCCAGTTGAAAGCCGCCCGTCAGAAAATGCGTGTGGTTGTCGATGAATCCCGGCACGACAAATGCACCACCGAGATCAACTACATCCGAGACCTCCGATGCTTGCGGATTGGCTCCAACCGCAACGACGCCAACGATGCGATCGCCTTGCACGAGCAGCCCGTCTATGTACGGTTGGTCGGCGTCGCCCGTCCAGAAGGTGGCGTTGGTATAAAGAACGGTCGGTAGGGCGTCGGGTGCAGGTGTGCAAGCGGCACAGCTTACAAGTAGACCTACCACGAGCAGCGTACGTTGCAGCATAATCGCTTTCGGTTGGCAGCATTGCTCTTTCATACCAAATTGCACGCTGCATGACTAAAACAGTAGATCCAGTATAGCCGTCGTCCTCACAGGGCGCAACCAGCTTGTCGGCCTGTTTGGCGTACACGAAGCGCCGTTGTAGCTTGTAGGAAGATCTCCAGCTTCACGCAAAACCCAGTGCTGTGCCCCGTACCGATGTCGTCTTTGCCCTCGTGGGCGATGTGCGCCGCAACTCGCGCGCCATCAAGCAATTGCGTGTACTCCGCGACATGGGCTTGCAGGTGACCGCGCTCACGCTCGGCCCTGAAGCACCTGCCCAAGGTTGGGAGGACGGCATCCAACTCCACGTCATTCCTTGCCCACCCGGCAGCGGACCACGCTTCTTCTGGCGGATGCATCGCGCGGCGATCGATGTAGCCCAAACCATTTCTGCGGCCATCTACCACGCTAGCGACTTGTATATGCTACCTGCCATGGTCGCTTCGGCACAGAAACACGGCGGCAAGGTCGTCTACGACGCCCGCGAACGCTATCCATATGTAGCTTCGACAGCCGGCCGGCCTTGGGTGCAAGCCTTCTGGCGCGTACTCGAATGCCGCTACGTGCACCGCGCCGACGCCGTCTTCACCGTCAGCGAAAGCATTGCTGAGCACATGGCTGCAGCGTACGGCATCGCCAAACCCAACGTCCTCTACAACGTACCGCCTTTCCGAGCCGTCACGTCTTCGGGCAAGCTCCGAGCAGCCGCTGATGTGCCCGATGATGCCGTGCTCATCCTGCACCAAGGCCAAATGCGTAAGCACCGAGGCGGCGAAGTGCTCGTCGAGGCGATGACGCACGTGCACGGCGGCGTCCTCGTGTTCATGGGCGACGGCGGCCAAAAGCCCGTCTTAGCGGCCCGAGCCCAAACCCTTGGCGTACACGATCGCGTACGTTTTCTGCCGCCAGTTCCTCCTGACGACCTTTTGTCGTGGACAGCCGATGCTGACATCGGGGTGACCTTGTTGGAGGACACGTGCCTTAACCATCGCTTTGCGTTGCCCAACAAGCTGTTCGAGTACCTGATGGCAGGCGTTCCCGTGCTGGGCAGCGATTTGCCCGAAGTTCGCCAAGTCGTCCAAGAACATGCCGTCGGTTGCGTCGTTAACCCTGCTGATCCGGCCGCCGTGGCACGCATCTTGCAATCGATGATCGATGATGCTGAAACGCGGCAGCGTTGGCAGGCACAGACTGCGCAAGTATTTGCTGCCTACAACTGGGAAGCGGCCGCTGATGTGCTTCGGCAGACCTACGCGACCCTTCGCTCCTCTTGACTATTCCTTGCTATGAACGCTTTGCTTCGCACCAGTGCCCTGTTGCTTGTACTGGTCACCTTCGTGACGGTCGCCCACGGCCAAGCCACCGAGTGGTCAGCTGCTCCGTTGAGTTGGCAGGGCTTCGAGGAAGCCTTCGACGAGGCCGAGACCTCCAAAAAGAAAGTGCTGGTCGATGTCTATGCGCCGTGGTGCGGATACTGCCGCAAGATGCACGAGGAAGTCTACCCCGATCCAGAGATTCGCGAATACATTGAGGCGAACTTTGAACTGACACGCGTCGACATTGACGTAGACACCGACACCCTGACGTACCGCGGCGGCTACAAGCTTAGCTCCCGCATGCTGGCTACGCTCTTCCAGACGAGCGGGACCCCGAACACGGTCTTTTTGATGCCTGATGGCAACTTCATCACCGCGCTGCCAGGCTTTGCGCCGCGCGAGCAGTTCATGACGGTGCTCAAATACATCGCCTCCGATGCGTACCAGACGCAGCCCTTTCAGGCGTTTATGGAGGCCGAAAACGGCACCGAAGGTACCAACTGATCGACAGGCTTCGCTATGCAGCATATGCGTTGGATGCGGCCCAGCATGATGGCTGCACTGATGGTTTCGGCATTGCTACCGCTTGCCCGTGCCCAGTCGGCTCCGGACGCAGCGACGTGGGCTCCAGCACCACTCGCATGGTTGCCGTTTGAAAATGCCGTCCAAGCGGCCGCCCAGCAAAATAAGCAGGTGCTTGTAGACATCTATGCGCCGTGGTGTGGTTGGTGCCGCCGGATGCATGAGGAGATCTACACCGACCCGGCGGTGAAAAGTCATCTCAATCAACACTTCATCCTGACGCGTCTCAATACGTCGGAGTACGAGCAAAACGTTTCGTACCGCGAGTACGACCTCACCGAGGCCGAACTGGCAGCAGGCTTTGGCGCTGAAGGCACGCCAACGACGGTTTTTTTAGCCGCTGATGGTACTTATGTCACCCGGCTCGGTGGCTATCCCAAGAACCTCATGACGGCTACAGATCCGCCACGGAGTGCTGCGGCTGAGTTCTTGCATGTGCTTCAGTACATCAGCTCGGGTGCCTACCAGACGCAAGACTTTCAGGAATACGCCCAAGGTCTCGGCGACGACCGCTAGCCCCAACCTCGCCCCACCATGAAACACGTACTCATCACCGGGGCCTCGACAGGGATCGGCTACGGCCTCACCCGTGAACTCATACAGCACGGCGGCTACCACGTCTATGGCAGCGTTCGGAAGCCCGCTGATGAAGCTCGCCTGCGCTCAGAGTTTGGCGATGCCTGCACACCACTTCTGTTTGATGTGACGGACGAAGCGGCGATCCAAGCAGCAGCCGAACTCGTCGGTAAAGCAATTGGGGGCATTGGGCTTA
>CAYYHN010000443.1:0-4543 GCA_964471245.1 uncultured Rhodothermaceae bacterium
CGACCCGCAGCTCCTCGTCGAGCACCAAGGCGACATCGCATTCACGGCCAGCAACTTCGACGACGGCCTCGAACCCTACCGCTTCGACATCTCCTATGCTTGGAAACCCGAAGCGCTGACCTATTCAGGCAGCGTCTTTTCGGATCGCGGCCTCTACCGCGCAGGCGACACCGTGCACCTGAAAGCCATCCTGAAGCAACGCACCGACCGCGATTGGTCGTCCGTGACGGAGCCCGTACGCGTCCTCATCGAAAGCCCGCGCGACGAGTTGGTGCACGACGAGACGCTGACACCAAGCGACCTCGGAACCACACACCTAACATGGCAAGCGCCATCGGATGCCGCGTTGGGCAGCTATTCGGTGCGTGTCGCCCTTGCGAGCGACGAAGGCGCGGC
Organism: uncultured Rhodothermaceae bacterium; assembly: GCA_964471245.1. Classification (GTDB taxonomy): domain Bacteria; phylum Bacteroidota; class Rhodothermia; order Rhodothermales; family CAYYHN01; genus CAYYHN01. Next base: position 397 of record CAYYHN010000443.1, read on the forward strand.
CAACCGCGAATATTGGGAAGATGGCGATTTAGCCAGTGGCAGTTTCCGCGTGGACGCCTTCCGGACGGCGACGTTCAACGTAGAAGCCCGCAGCGCACTGCCGCAATACACAGCGGGCGACTTCTTCGAAGGCACCCTGAGTGGCCGCTACCTCTTCGGCGCACCGATGAACGACCAGCCATTCCGCTTCAGCGTTCGCCGCGACCGCGCCCGGCACCAGCCGCCCGGCCTCGACGGCTACCGCTTTGGCGCGCTCTACCGCTACGACTACGCCCCCGGCTTGTACCTGACGATGGCTTCCGAAGAAGGCCAACTCGACGCCGACGGGCTCACCGATATCCGCGTCGCCATCCCCGGCAACGAGCACGGCTCACCGATGCAACTGACGTTCGAAGGCACCGTTACTGATCCGGCACGGCAGGAGCAATCCGGTCGCACCACGGTCACCGTGCACCCCGGCCTCTACTACATCGGCCTCAAGCCGAGCACGACGTTCCTCGACCTGAGCAGTAGTACCGAGATGCAAGTCGATGTCGTGACCGTCAGCCCTGAAGGCGGCGCGGTGGACTTGCAGCACGTGGATATCGAAGTAGTGCGCCAACAATGGAATAGCGTGCGCGAGATTGGGGTTGATGGGCGCTTCCGCTGGCGAAGCGAGCGCGTCGAGGAGCCGATCTTGACGACGGAAGTCGAGACCGAACCGGGGCGTGCCTCGCGGCTGACGTTTGGTGTGCCCGAAGGTGGCAGCTACGTGATTCGTGCGAACGGCCGCGACTTGCGTGGCAACCTCATCCGCAGCGAGAGCTATTTCTACGCCACAGGCCGTGGCTACGTCGCATGGGAGCGCCGCGATGACGACCGCATCGAACTCATTGCCGAGCGCACCACCTATCGCCCCGGCGAGACGGCCAAGGTGATGGTGCAGTCGCCCTTCGAGGAAGCCCAAGCGCTGATTACGATTGAGCGCGACGGCATCCTGTCGAGCCGCGTCGAGACGCTGGTGGGCAGCGCGCCACAGATCGAGATTCCGCTGACGGAAGAGCATCTGCCCAACGTCTTTGTGAGTGTGATGCTGCTGCATGGCCGTACCGCTGCTCCGGGTAACTTGGCAGATACCGGTGCGCCGAGCTTCAAGATGGGTTATGTCGAGCTCGCTGTCGATCCCGGCGTGCGTCACCTGACGGTAGACGTGACGCCCGACCAGACCGAATATCAGCCCGGCGACGACGTGACGGTGCAGCTTCAGCTTCGCAACGCAAGTGGCGCAGGCGTGCAAGGTGAGATCGCCTTCAGCGCAGCAGATGCGGGTGTGCTCAACCTGATCGGCTATAGTCTGCCGGATCCGTTCGGAGCCTTCTATGGCTCGCGGACCTTGCGCGTGAACACCTCTGAGACCCGCGCTAACCTGATCAAGCAGCGCAATTACGGGCAGAAGGAAGAAGATGAAGGCGGCGGCGGTGGCGATGATGCCGACCGCATGCTGCGTACCGACTTCCGGCCACTTGCTCACTGGGATCCCGTCCTGCGCACCAACGCCAATGGCCGCGTCGACGTGACCTTCCGCTTACCGGAGAGCCTCACCACATTCCGATTGATGGCGAACGCACTCACCGAAGGCAACCTGTTCGGCGCAGGCAGCACCGACATCATCGTGACGAAGCCACTGGTAATGCAGCCTGCCTTGCCGCGCTTCGCACGCCTCGGCGATCAGTTTGAAGCCGGCGTACTCGTCACCAATACGACCGGAGCCGCTGGCGAGGTGGTGGTCACGGCAGAAGCCACGGGCATCAACCTCAATGGCGAAGCCACCAAGCGCGTGCTCCTGCAAGACGGCGAAACGCAAGAAGTGTGGTTCCCCTGGCAGATCGACGCCGTCGAAGACGCCGACCTTACCTTCACCGCAGCGCTAGGCGAAGAACGCGACGGCTTGGTCGCGCCGCTGCCGGTCAGCTTGCCGACCTCGAAGCAGGCGTTTGCTACCTTCGCGGCGACCGAAGATGCGGCCAACGAAGCCATTGCTCTACCCGACGACCGCATCCCCGGTCTCGGGCGGTTCCAAGCGCAGGTCTCCAGCACCGCACTCGTCGGCCTCGATGGCGCGTCGCGGTACCTCTTCACCTACCCCTACGGCTGCCTCGAACAGCGCACGTCGCGCATTCGCCCGCTCTTGCTCGCCGATAATCTACTCGATGCCTTCGATCTCGAAGCCCTCGGCGGCGAGCGCGATGCCTTGATTGCCGAGTGGGCCGACATGCTCGACAACTACTGGACAGGTCGCGGCTTCAGCTTGTGGCCCGGTGGCGACTACGTGAACCCATACGTGAGCGGCTACGTGGTGCTCGCCATCGCCGAAGCCGAAGCGGCTGGGTTTGATGTGGCCGACGAACTAACGAGCGAAGCCGTTGATGCCCTCGCACGGATGGCGCGCAGCCCAAATGATCGTCCGAACTACTACAGCGAAGCCGTTTGGCAAAGCACGCGTGCGTTCCAGTTCTATGCACTCGCGCGGCACGGACAAGTCTTTGAAAGCGAACTCATCGAACTCGCCGATGCCGCCCTTGCGAGCAGCCAAACGAGCATTGAAACGCTGAGCTATTTGCTTCGCACCGTGTCAGCAGCCAATGCACCAGCACTCAACCGCTACCTTGCCCCGCTGACGGAACGCTTACAAGAAGCCGTCCGCGTAGAAGCCACGACCGCACGGTTCGATGCGCCTACGAGTAGCGACTGGTGGTGGGTATTTTCGAGCGATACCCGTGCGACGGCGTTTGGCCTCTCCGCCCTCATCGAAGCCACGCCAAATGATGATACGCGCCTCATTGCCCAGCGCATGGTGCGTTACCTCATGCAGACCCGTCGCGGTGGCTATTGGTCATCTACCCAAGAGAACGCAGCCGTGATCGATGCCTTCCGTGCGTATTACGAGGCTTTCGAGCAAACCGAGCCCGACTTCGACGCGGAAATCCGCCTTGCAGGGCAGACCGTGCTCACGCAGTCGTTCGAAGGACGCGGCCTCAACGTCGCCGATGCCGACATCCAACTGGACGCACTCCCAATCCGTGGAAATGCGGATGTTGCCATCACTAAACAAGGCGCGGGGTTGATGTACTATTCGCTGCTGCTCGAAACCTTCAGCAGTGCACCGCAGCAAGCCGAAGACCGTGGTCTCCGTGTGAGCCGTACGTTCCAACGCCTCGACCAACGCGGCGAGACGATTGGCCAACCGTTCGAGGCAGACGGCAGTACCATCACCGTCTCTGCTGGCGAGATGCTCCGCGTGACGCTCCGCCTCAACAGCACCACGGCTCGCAACTACGTAGTGGTGGACGACGCCCTCCCCGCTGGCCTCGAAGCGCTCAATACGGCATTCCTCACGACCAACCAAGAAGTCACACAAGACACGGGGTCGGATCGTTGGTGGGGCTCCTTCAACCACACCGAAATGCAAGACGACCGCGTGCTCCTCTTCGCCGATTACCTACGTAGCGGCGAGCACACCTACACGTACGTCGCCCGCGCCACCACACCCGGCACCTTCGTGCATCCACCCGTTCAATCCGAACTGATGTACCAACCCGAAATACGAGGGCAATCGGCTACGGGTACGCTTGTCGTGGAACGGCCAGCAGAAGGTATCGCGCAGCAGTAAACACGGTTCATGCAGCAACTTGAAGAGCTTCGGAGTATCAGCACACAGCTCAAACTTGTGCTTGCCTATTGGCTTTCGATTTGGGATTTGGAGAGTCCGACCCTCTTTGGGTTATCAATAGACGAATTCACCCACATACATGATATGTGGCCGAGCTTATTAGACTCTGGTCATGAGATGGCCTATGTAGCTCTATCAGGAGCATTGCGCGAGTTACTTTATGGCGCCTGTGCTCTCTCATCGACTGAAATCCAAGCTCAGTTTGACTTGGACCAACACGTTGCAGAAGCAATTCTTGATGCAGCAAACAACCATCTAAAGACGCTTTAGGCTGCACTAATGAGCAGATCTACTTCTTAATTGTTGACATCGACCTCTCCGGAAGTCTAAAAAAAGCAATTCTTCTTTACGTTAGAGTCACCTTTACCAGACTATTCGAAAGGTCCGTTGTCAGAAGCGACGGACCTTTTTTCTACAAATACAGATTTTATTCTTTAC
>CAYYHN010000444.1:0-4541 GCA_964471245.1 uncultured Rhodothermaceae bacterium
CCTACCGACATCGTCCGCACCAGACCGCTGTGGATCTACCGCCCCCATGCACACAAGAATAGCTGGCGGGATGCGAATCGCGAGATCCCACTCGTCCCCACCGTCCAAGCATTGCTGACTCCCTACCTCACGGTTGCAGCTCAGGCATGCGTCTTCTCGCCGCTACGATCTCAGGAGGAACGGCGTGCCATGCGCCGGGCCGCACGCACGAGCTCGGTACAACCGAGCCAACAGGCCCGCGACGCGCGCACCCAGACAGCGTGCCGCGCTCTGTTCGCCGACCGGTGGGACCTCAACTCCTACCGCCATGCCATCCACCACGCTTGTCGCAGGGCCAACGTGCCGTGCTGGGCACCGTCGCGCCTACGGCACAACTTCCAGAACGTGGCAGAACAGCTCGTCGGGCTCGAAGAATCGGGCCGCGCGCTCGGCCACCAACCCACCGCGACCGTCGAGCACTACCGCGCCCGCCGTAACCTCGCCGTAGCAGCTCGCGTCATGGATGCCGTCGCCAAGCAGCTCGGATAGCGCCGTAGCAAGCGTTTTCGTGCCATCTGCTGAGAGGCCAAACCGGATCACCAACGCACACTGCCACTCATCAGTGCCATGACCATGAAACATGCAAACAAGAGCGCCGCCCCAGCAACTACGCGACACGCAACCGCAAGTGACGAGGGGACTCCGTCATTCGCCAGGAGAGCCAGCCCCCCAGCGAATGCGGCACTAAGCGCTGCAGCTAATCCCAAGCAGGCTCCCAGGTTAACACCGTGCTCGTCCTCGACCAAAATGAGCGACACCACGAATCCGGTCACACCCAAAACGACAAAAGCCGCAGAGACCACAACCAAGCCGTCACATCGGCGCCTCCATCCCTGGCTCCCTCGATGCCTTCTCTCATCACGCATTACGGCACTCGCCACACCGAGTCTACCGACCCAGAAGCCAATCGTAAACCGGGACCAGAACGCCCAACCGCACGCACTGAGCGGCACATCTTCCTGATCACGCCAAGACAATGAGGACAACCCGGCCAATGCAACAGATGTCAATGCAACAATGTGCTCTCTGAGAGCCGCCCTGCGCTAAAAACTGCACTTATCATCCCGTCACCCAAATCACGAGCGCGTTCGTCAGAGAGTGCGCAACAACACTACAGAGGGTCGAACCTGAAACCTGCCTGGCGACCCCGAAGACAACTCCATACAGGACATACAGAACAAAATACGCAAAGTGCTCTCTGATTCACCGTCCGGCGCTAGATCGATCACACCTGGCCCAACGAGCGCCCTCCCAAGCTGCACCTCCGAACTCGAACCCCAGAATCACAGCGCTCGTGCTCACCACGCGTAAGTGCAAGCAAGAATCGCGCCGCTAGCCGTCACATGCGCGATCACAGCCATGAACAACTGGCCTGTCACAAACCTCACAACTCCAAAGCAGGCTCCATACCAAACGTAGAGCAGGAGATAGTCTGCCGCGCCATCCCCAACCGCGTGATACGCTGCAAATCCTACGGTCGTCACGAACAGTCGAACCACTCGCCCCGAGAAGTCTTGCACATCAAACATTCGACCTCGCCAGAACAGCTCCTCAAGCACCGGTCCAACCACACAAGCAAACACAACCGAGCAAGGAGACCATGAGAAGCGCTCCATGCTAGGCACAGCAAGAGCGAAGCCTCCAAAAGCAAACAGCCCTGCCACCAGGGCAGCACACAGCGACAGCAACGAAGCGCTTCTTCCGCACCCTGTAACGCTGCAATCGCCACCACCACCGAGAAGCTTCACTACGGAGATACCCACTAGGACTCCGAACAACCCTAGAGAATGGTACCAGCAGATATTCTCCACGTGCTGCGCGTAACGCCACATGCCGCAATGAACGAGAACGGCAACAAGAGCGGGTATGACCATAGATCGAACACTAGCTATTTACGCCCACACGCATGCTAGACAGCTCTGAGCCAACCACAAGCCCCAGAGTCTCCGGCCACACGTCCGAAAGCCGTGCCCCAACAGGGAATAACACGGCAAGGACACATTCAACCACCCTTCCGCACGACAATTCGATCTGCCATGAGTTCGCAACACTCCTCATCGTCGGCTATACCTGCCTAGAACGGGTCGGGACATACACATTTGAACTCAATTGACCCACCTAGCGCCAATTCAAGATAACCCCAAGGATAGCTCACATTTCCCTCGAAGGGCTTCGCCTTGGGTTGCAACGGAACCCCCTTCTTCTTGCCCAACGGAATCTTCGGCACACCGAAAGGATGGGGGACAGGGAGAGACATGGGCCATTTAACCGGAGTAGTCGCAAGCTCTTCATAAACAAATACGCCACTCTTCATCGTGAACCTCGATAGATCGAGCTCCATTTCGCATTTCGATTTTGTCCAAGCTGTTGGCAAAACCCACCCAAGATGCGTCATCGTCTCTTCCGCAACGTCGCAGTTCTCCGCCTCCTCACAGCGAAGACCCGATCCGAACTCAGCCATAAACAACCCAAGTTTCCCGGCTACCCACGAGACCAAGACGGATTTCATACGCAGCTCAAAGCTCTTCCTGCTTTCCATGTAACGCCCTCTAGCCTCTGACCTGTACACCTTGTCCACGCTTAGGCGGCGCGACCCACCGGGACACGAGAGCGGCGCCGCGCTCGACATCGCGGACAGCTCCAGCCCGTCTTTTGAATAGACATCGCTACCTTGCGCCAATTCGTCAAGAAGTGATTCGGCACTCGCCCCCGAATTGCCATCAAGACCTGCTTGGCCACGGGCATCACCACCCCGGCGATCACTGCACCCACAACCGTTTCGAATGAAGGGGACGCCCGAACTACCCAAAGGCGGAACGATCATAATCCCAACTCCTTACAAAGATTTGCGCCTACTGCGCCGAAAGATTCACCCCACCGCCAACCACGGCGGCACCCGGTCCGGTGGCCTCCCAGCGAACTCGAACATACGCGCAGCAGCTATCGGTGGCGGCGAACAGTTTGTAGGCCGGCCCGGCGACTGCTGCGTAAGTATCCTTGACCGTCCAATCCTGCAGATTGTCGGTCTCCTGCACATAGACACGTACCTCCCCACTGAAGACGGTCATATCTACTTGAACGGTGTTGAAACCGGCCATGGCGACCGGCTCGGACACCGCGCTGGCACCGCTGGCAACCCCGACTTTTGACGCAAGCTGCGTATACATATCCCTGATCCTCCCAGACGCTACTGAGAAGACAGGGTCACGCCGGCAGCCAGGATCGCCTTGCCGGAGCCGGTGATCGTATACTGCAAGCGGACGTAGGCAGCAGTCACACTACCCTCTGCCGTAAACAACTTGTAGCCCAGGTCCGTTTGGGTTTGCGCTACACCCTTGTTGGACCAATTCTCCAGATCATTACTCTCTTGCAGCTGAAAGGAAACGTTGGTCCCGGTAAGGGCGTACAGCGTGGCATCCCAGATCACCGCGTTGTAGCCCTGCGTCGAAACCGGCTGAGAGACCTCTGACGATGTACCAGCGCTGTCCAGCGCAAGCCGCGTTGCAAGTGGATGATTCATGACTCCAAACCTCCGATATCGTGTTGCTACGATGATGAGGCGGCGCTCGCCACCCTCACCCTGAACATGTCGCAAGGCCGACATTGCAGATTCACGTCCACCCTAGCCAACGACGTCCACCGCCCCTAAGCCGTCCCTGCAACCCAAGTTCCATCCAGAAGAGGAATCCACGACCAATTTCCGATGCCTCGCAACCGCACAGAGATGCATCACTGCCGAAGCCGGCCGCCCGCGCGCACACAAGCCCATAAGCGACGGCCGGGACACGAGATCGCACATCTGAAGCACCCAACACAAGCAGCGCCTTGACTCATCGTCCGACCGTACCGTTACGGCGACTGGCCATAGACGCCCCAGCGCCGGCTCATCCAGCCCAAGTGGGGAGCCCGGGCGGCTGCCACGATGCAGGCGAACCACCAAGATCCTTGACCCGGCCGGCCTAGGCCAAGAAACCGAGGAACTGTCGACGGCGGGCCTTCCGCCAGGCGTTCTGACAGTGGTTTCTGGCATGCACGAACAAGGAGGCACACACGCTGTCTATGTCGCACCTCGGACGGCCGCCTGTCGACCGCGCCAGCAGACTCGCCACCGCATCCTGGACGATATCTTCGAGTCCGGCACCACTTCCGCGCCGCTCGCCACGGCGGATCGTCGCCCCTAACGCCGTCCTTACCGACTCACGCAGCCTCGACAGAATCCACTCCCCCGCCACGAGCAACCACTCCGCTACGGATCGCTCGCTAGATCGACAGAAGTGACATGCGGATACGAACGACTGCTGCTGACGGAGCAGCGACGGTGCCGAGATTCCCCCACGTTGCTGAGCGTGCCCCCTCGCTCCCTCCGACTGACGGACTGACGCTGCGCTACGGTGATGCGTTACGGACGCAACTCGCTGCGCAGCCTTCCGCCGGCGCCACCGCGCCTGACGCTGCGCGTTTAGCGCGCGGCCGCGCGGCGTCTGCCGGTACTTCCGCGCGTA
>CAYYHN010000445.1:0-1234 GCA_964471245.1 uncultured Rhodothermaceae bacterium
ATAGCCAACCTTCTTGCCTTTGTACGAAGCGCCAATTGCCTGTGCATTGTCTTCGATAACTGGAATGCCATGCCGCTGAGCGATCTCCATAATCGGGTCCATATCGGCAGCTTGCCCGAACAAGTGGACGGGTACAATGGCCTTTGTTTTAGGCGTAATCAGTTCCTCGATCCGCGCAGGATCAATATTGAATGTGTGCGGGTCGATGTCTGCAAAAACGGGGACAGCACCTAACAAAGCTGCCACTTCTGCCGTTGCTATAAAGGTAAACGGCGTGGTAATTACTTCATCGCCCGGACCAACGCCCAACGCCATTAAGGCAATTTGAAGCGCGTCGGTCCCATTCGCACATCCTAGCGCATAGCTGCCCTCTAGGTAACCTGCCAGATCGCACGTAAATTCCGCAACGACGGGGCCGTTGATGAATCGACTGGACGTAATCACTTCAGCTATCTTGGCGTCGATCTCTTCCTTGATTGCATTGTATTGACCTTTAAGGTCAACCATCTGGATCGTCATGGCGAGTGTTGCTTTGGGCGATGAAAACAGTAGGATGACAGGAAGGTATGGTGCTTATTGGTCCTTCCAGCCTTGGTTTGGGAGCAATTGTTCTTCGGGAACAGCCCGGAAGGGGCGAGCGGGGAGTCCAGCATAGATTGTGCCGGGCTCCGCATCCCGTGTGAGGACTGCCGCAGCCGCCACAACGGCATCGGGCGCGATTTCCTTGCCTGGAAGAATAACTGCGCCAACGCCGATGCGCCCACCTTTTCGAATCGTGATCCCATCGAAGTGATCGAAGCGCGACTCAGTCCGCCCCATGAAATTGTCATTACTCGTAAGCACACCAGGGGCGATAAATACGCGATCTTCAACAGTAGAGTAAGCGGTTAGGTAGACATTCGTTTCTAACTTGCAGTAACGACCAATAGTGCATCTGTTCTCAACAGCAACCCCACGCCCAATGATCGTGAAGCCGCCAACGGTCACGTTTTCGCGGATGGTGGCAAGATCTGCAACCAAGACCTTTTCATGGAGTTGGCAGCCCGCGTAGATGACCACTGAGGCACCGATGAGACAGCGATCCCTGATAACAGCAGGGGGCTGCAAGGTTGCTTGCGTGACCGCGCTGTTGGGTGACCGCATGGGCTGCTTGCCAATCGTGGTGTGGTCGTCTATTCGAACGCTGTCACCGATGATCGTGCCTTTCCGAATGACAACGTGGTGCCCAATTTCG
>CAYYHN010000445.1:1244-4533 GCA_964471245.1 uncultured Rhodothermaceae bacterium
CAGCCTTCGCCAATGACGACATCGGGTTCAATGACGCAAAATTCTCCAATCGTAGTGCCATTACCTACGCGTGCGCTGGCGTCGATGCTTTTCATATGCAGGGTAAAGTTGACAATCAAGGCAGGCTCGTTGCCAGCAAGTTAGGTAGGGATTCCCAATGGTGCAGCAAGAAGTGCGGCTGAATCGCTGCCGTCTCGTTGTTTTGTATGCCTGTAAATAATACGCTTCCTGCATCGACGCCAACTGCGCCCGCCACGTCAGTACGAGGCATATCGCCAATATGTAAGAGCGTACTTGGGTCCGTGTTCAGTTGGTATGCCGCTTCCTTGAAGGCCTTTGGATTGGGTTTCGAGACGCCCAACTCATCCGAAAACACAAATCCAGAAAAGTGTTTGAGCAGGTCGTACGAAGCTAGATACTGCCGAATGACCCGGCCCGGAGAAAACATGGTATCTGAGATGATGGCCAGCGGAAAACGGTTGCTGGCCCATGCCAATGCTTCGGGCAGCCCCTCAGCCAGTTGTGGTGGACCATAGAGCAGGCCTTCCTCAAAGATTGTGACGACTTCTTGGTGCAATGCCGCATCGACGTTGAGTTCTAGTTCCTCCCAAATCAGGTTCACTAAGTCGCTGGTGCGCAGCGTCTTGTGTGCATGCTTCCATTGGGCATAAAACGTTTCTGTCGCCGCTTGGTACGCCGCCTCAATCAATGCTGTGGAGAGCTTCGTGCCTGTTGCATGTCCTACTTCTTGCAACGCGTCTAAACGCTGCGTCTGTCGTTTCAGTCCGTTCACACGCGCATCAACCATCGTATCCCAGAAATCGATGGTGATGGCCTTGGGTTGATTGGGGAGCGCACGGCGTAGGATTGTCATCAATCTCTTGCAATAAAAAAACAGGGCCTACGCAAAGAAGAACGTAGGCCCTGTAAATAGGGAGTTAGCTTAACACAACGGACGACTTTAGTTGGTGCCGCCGCAGTTGTTGTCAAGCTGGTACTGTGCCGATGCGCGGAGGCTGCCAAAGGTTGCGTTGCGGAATGCATCGCAAGCGGAGGTCGCATCACCGGAGCGCATGAGCGCTTCGCCTTTCAGGAAGTAGTACGCAGCTTTAGTCGAGTTGCTACCACGGCTGGTCGAAAGGGCTTGGTCAGCCATAGCAATAGCTTGTGCGTAGTCGCCTTTAGCGTGGTAGGCTTGGCCCAAGCGGTACATAGCTTCGTCGTCGGCTTCAACGTGATCTTGCATTTCCGTCAGTGTAGCGATCACCTGATCGGCACCCGAAGAGGTCAGGTCGTCATTGAAGAGGTCAGCGATCTGCTCGAAGAAGTAGTTGCGAACGGCTTGCTCTGCGGCGCGACGTGTTCTAGTATCGCTCGAGCTCATGGCTGCTTCGAAGTTCGTTAGCGCTTCTTCGCTGTTACCCATGCGCTTGTGGGCAAGCCCCATCTGGTAGTTTACCTTTTCGTAGTTCGGGTCGAACTCAAGGCTTTGGTTATAGCTTGCCAGCGCAGCTTGGAATTGCCCCGCTTTAAATTGGGTGTTGCCCTGTGTGTAGAGCATGCGTGAAGCATACTGGCGTGCTTTGCCTTGTACATCGCTGTCGTTATTCTGGCCAGCGAGTTGGGCGCTACGAGTGAAGGCGTCGATCGCAGCAGAGAGGTCGGAGGCACTGCGCGAATCTTTGTAGGTACGGTACGCTTCTAGGCCTTCATTAAAGGCTTTCTTGTGTGCCTGGTCGTCCTGTGCGTACAAGGTCGAGGTGCCCACAACGGCCATAAGTAAGGCCATGAGGAAAAGGCGGCCCATGCGCTTAGTCTGATCGATGGCAATCATAATTTCAAACATCGTGCTCTAGTGAAACGGTCTGTCTTGGTACAGGGAGGGTTCGGTGGGTTTTACTTGCTAGGATGGTGCCAAGGGTCAAAAACATCCTGCAAAGTTCAAAATATGAGTTCTAGTCCCGATAAGTAAGGTAGTTCCATACCTCTATGCAAAATGTTCATCCACCATGTGCAACAATTTTTGCACAGTATACTGGACAGTGTAGGCCTTGATTTTTAGAAGTTGGGCGTACGTGCATGCCCCTCATGAAACTTGCGTATGCATGCTACTGCTTCATTAATATCGTCTGTAACCATGAACAAGTGCTGGTCACCTTCAGAGATGCGCCCCGTTTCAAGAAGTTGCTCTTCTATCCATGAAATCAGCCCACTCCAATAGCTTGTACCCATCAGGATTACAGGAAATCGGGACGATTTCTTGGTTTGAATCAAGGTCAAAGATTCGAACAACTCGTCGAGTGTTCCAAATCCACCAGGCAGGACGACAAAGCCTTGTGCATACTTGACAAACATCACCTTGCGAACGAAGAAGAAGTCGAATGTGACCAGTTTGTCAGGTGTAATGTAGTCATTCGAATATTGCTCGTGGGGCAGGACGATGTTCAAGCCAACGGAGACCCCACCTGCCTCATGTGCACCTTTGCTCGCTGCTTCCATGATGCCGGGTCCTGCACCCGTGATGACGCCGTAGCCTTCGTGCACAAGGGCTTTGGCAACTCCTTCGGCCATCGCATAATATGGCGAATCGGGCTGCGTTCGGGCCGATCCAAAGATGGAGACGCATGGTCCAACACTGCTCATTGTTTCAAAGCCTTCCACAAACTCGGACATGACCCTGAATACACGCCACAAATCCTGAATACGACTCTGATTCCATGCCACGCGTTCGTCGGGTGTCATGTCGTCGTGCAGGAGGTAGTTGGTCGGTGGTGTCGTATCCATGTGTGTCTGGTAGCTTTGAACAGAGCATGGAAAGGCAGCCCGAGATGTGCCACCCTTCCATGCTTTGCGTGTGTGTCAAGACAACAAGGCGTGCAATTAGTTGCCGCCTTCGTTTTCTAATTGCTCACGGTATGCTTCGTTAGCGTAGATGGCGATCTCCACGCGGCGGTTCTGCTGGCGACCCAGTGCTGATTCGTTGTCAGCAATGGGCTCCAACTCGCCCATGCCGTAGGTCGTCAGGCGAGCAGATGTGACGCCGGATTGCAAGAGGAACGTTGCTGCTGCATCTGCACGCCGCTCCGAGAGGCGCTGGTTGTATTCTTCCGAACCGCTTGCGTCCGTGTGGCCTACAATGACGAGGTCCGTGTTGGGGTATTCCTGCAGACTTGCGGCGAGCTTGTTAAGGTTATCTTGCGAAGCGGCGTTAAGTGTGGCGGAGTCCGTAGCGAAGAGGATCGCCGAGTCGAATGTGATCTGGATGCCTTCACCTACGCGCTCAACAGTT
>CAYYHN010000446.1:0-4533 GCA_964471245.1 uncultured Rhodothermaceae bacterium
CGTGCCGATGCCGAGCCCATCTTAGGCGAAGCGCCGAGTACCCTCGCACGCCTCGGCAGCTACGCACAGGCTGATGAAGAGGCTATTGGCACCGTGCCCAACCTGCTACCGGGGCAGTACCACGCCATCGTTTGGACGGACGTGCGCAGCGGCGTGCGCGAGAGCGACAACACCAACAACCGCACGGCTTCAACCAACCAAATCGGCCTTGACGTGAGCGTCCTGACGCTGGGCCAAGCCGAGCCGGTTTCGTTGTTGCCCGGCAGCGAACGCTACTTCCGTTTCGAAGTCCCTGCGGGCCGCGACCTGCGTCTGACGCTCGACAACCCCACGACCTACCGCGACGAAGAGTTCGAGTTGTTCATCGCGCGTGATCGCGTTCCATCGCCCGGCGACTTTGATGCCGCTTTCTTCTCCGATAGCGCCGTCGGTGCGCCAGAGGTGCTTTTGCCCGATACCGAAGGCGGGACGTACTACGTGATGGTGCGTAATCCGTATCTCCTTGCCGTCTTGAATGACCAAGCCGACGTGACGCTGACGGCCGACGCCTTCGCATTCAGCCTCTTCAGCACCACGCCCGATTTCGGCGGGACGCAAGGCCGCGTGCTGGCGACGATCCGCGGCGCTCGCTTCACGGAGGCCACAACGTTTGCGCTCGAAGACGGAAGCAGCCGCATCGAAGGCACCTTGGTGCGGCGCAACAGCACGATGGAAGCCGAAGTCCGCTTCGACCTGCGCGGGCAGGCACTCGGCACGTACGATCTCGTCGCAGAACAAGGCGGCTCGGTGGTGCGCCTGCCGGATGCGTTCGAGGTGCAAGCCCCCAGCATCACCGACCTGCGCCGCGTGATGCTTGCCCCGACCGGGTTGGCGCAAGGCGACCCGTCGGCGTTCGAAGTGCTGGTCACCAACGAGTCCAATGTCGACTACGATGTGGTCACCCTCTCGGTCATCGTGCCCGTCGCCCAAATGTTTACGTTGCGGTCCGAGGACTTCGAGAGCCGAGCCATCTTGCCTAAGCTCGCAAGCCCCGGCCTCGACTTCGAAGACACCGGCTTCCGCGCTACACTAACGCTCCCCGATGACAACACACTCGATGTTGGGGTGATCACCGTGCTGGCGCGCAACGTGCGGGTAGGCGAGACACTGACCGCCGAGCTGTTTACGCCGCTGATCACATTGGATGGCGGCCGGGTACCGTTCGGGCTCGCCGTGCAAGGCTACACCCGCGAGGATTTCCTCGACCTGATGGCAGGTGCAGGCGGTACCGTGTTGGAAGCACTCAATGCAGGTGTCGATCGCGGTCTCGTACCCAGCGACCTTGCTGCTATCATCGCAACCCAATCGGCGGAAGCTGAAAACCGCTTGCGCAACACGGGCAATTCGGTGTTCGATGAGATTGGCTTCTTCGACGAGTCGCCGCCGATCCGCGCCGAACGCACGGCTGTAACCTACATGCCAGACGATGATGCGCTCGCCTCGGGCAAATGGGCGGGTCCGGTAGCTGCAGGTGTAATACAGGCGTCGGGCAATGATTGCTCAGTGCTTTCCAGCGGGCTGGGACTCGGCCTTGCCATTGGCATTGGCTTGCCGCTAGGCGTCTTAGGCGTTCTCACGGCTGAAGGCCTTGCACTCGTAGGTGCGTGGGTGGCGCTCGTGCTATCCGTGGGAAGTATTGTGTTGACGGTAGCCTCCCTAGTGGTGGGCGATAAAGACGATGCACAAAATGCAGGCGATGCGGGATCGTTCATCAGTTGGGCTGTAGCCGGAGCGGGCCAAGTGCTCGGAGGCAGTCCCGTCGATATTGTGCTGAATGCCATCCCTGTGCTTGTCGAAGGGTTCTGCGAACTCGTCCGCATTGTGCTGGACCCCAACGATATCATCGGCCCTGAAGGTGTAGGCGCCGCGCGATGGGTGCCGCGCGATGAGCCGATGAACTACACGATCCGCTTCGAAAACGACCCGGAGTTTGCCAACGCGCCGGTCCGCGACGTGATCATCACGCAGACACTCGACGAAGATCTCGACCTGCGCACGTTCCGCGTCGAGCGCTTTGGCTTTGGGAGCCGCAGCTTCGACCTGCCCGGCACGGGCCGCGCCTTCTACGATGACCGCCTCGATCTGCGCGATAGCCTCGGCATCTTCGTCGATGTCTCCACTCGCCTTGACGTTTCGACGCGCGAGATTACGCTGCGGCTACGCGCCATTGACCCACAGACCGGCGACCGACCAGCCGATCCGCTGGCAGGTTTCCTGCCGCCCAACCTGATGCCGCCCGAAGGTGATGGCTTCTTTGCCTACCGCATTACGCCGCGCGAGGATGCCCCCAGCGGGGCCCGTATTGACGCCGAAGCGGGCATCGTCTTCGACAACAACGCACCGATCATCACGCCGCCGATTTTCAACACGCTCGATGGCGCACCGCCGACCAGCCAGATCGCCGCAAACGGCGTGTCGGTCCTCGACAGCACCAGCGTCCTCGTCTCGTGGACGAGCAACGACAGCGGCTCAGGCATCGGAGCCTTCGCCCTCTACGCGCAGGAAGTGGCGACGGGCAAACGCAACGACGCACCGTTCCTCCCCGTCGCAGTCAACCTCACGGACACGACGTACGTCTTCGAGCGCCCGGCAGGCGTCGACTACACGTTCTTCACCCGCGCCACCGACCTCGCCGGCAACGTCGAGCCGCTGAAGACGGCGGGCGAAGGCGATACTGTCGTGACGACGGAAGAAGAAGCCGAAGTCCCGGCGACCTTTGTCCTCCACAGCAACTACCCCAACCCGTTCAACCCAACGACCACTGTGCCTTTCGAGCTACCGGAGACTGGCGAAGTTGAGGTACGTGTCTTCAACATCCTTGGCCAGCGCATCCTACGCCTCGACCTCGGCACGCGCAATGCCGGGCTGCACACGGTCCAACTCGACCTGAGTCGCTTCGCCAGCGGCACGTATTTCTACGAGATGCGCGTCCTCGGCAGCACGGCCATTCGCCACCGTGGCGTGGGCAAGCTGGTGTTGGTGAAGTAGGCTCGCTGCGCTCGCGAGAGGGAGAATGGGGGAAAGAGCGTGAATGCTCACTACATCACGTTCCCTTTGTCCCATCCACCCTTTCTCCCTTTCTCAAACGATTTGGTCCCGCACGTGTCCCGCGTAGCTACGGCTGACGCGGACGCGGTGGTTGGTGACGAGCGTGGCCCAGTAGCCGCCTTCGCCATCGCTAGCAAAGTGGCGGACGGCGTCGAGGGCGATGAGGGCAGAGCGGTGGACACGGGCGAAGCGCTGCGGATCGAGGCGCTTCGCCAGTGCGCCGAGGCCGAGGCTGCACAAGACGCTGTTTTTGGTGGTGTGCAGCGTCGTGTAGTCGCCTGCTGCTTCGGCCCAGACGAGGTCGGCCACGGCGACGGGGACGATCTTGTCGCCGGTGCGGACAAGGAGGCGTTCGGGGTAGACGGGGCGTGGCGTGGCGGCTTCGAGGATGGTCTGGAGATGGGAAGGGTCTTGCTGCTGGGCCAACACGCGCTCGACGGCCTTACGCAGGCGGCCCCGCGTGTACGGCTTCAGCAAATAGTCGATGGCACCCGTCTCGAACGCTTGGATGGCATATTCGTCGTAAGCCGTCGCAAAGATGATGCGCGGCATCACATCGAGGCGGGGAAGGATGTCGAAGCCGCTGAGACCGGGCATCTGGATGTCGAGGAAGACGAGATCCGGCGCTTTCTGGTTGATAGCGGCAATCGCCTCGCGCCCGTTCGCACATTCGCCCACGACATCAATCTGCGGCAGATCGGCCAGATACTCACGCACCAAGGCACGGGCGGGTGGTTCGTCGTCAACGATGAGGGTACGGATCATATTGGCTCGGGTAGCGGAATCCGGAAATGTACTTGAAAGCCATGGGGTGCAAGCGGCTGGGTGTGCAGTGCCGCTTGTGGGCCGAACAGCTTCTGGAGACGGGCGTCTGTGTTGGCAAGGCCGATGCCATGCCCGGTCGGCGTGTCCAGTGCGCCGTCGCCTTGTGGGCCGATGCCGGTGTCTTCGATGCTGATGGCGAGGTGCCCGGCCTCGTTTTGGGCGCGGATCGTCACGGTACCGCCGTCTTCGCTGGGCGCGATGCCATGACGCACGGCGTTCTCTACGAGTGGCTGGAGCAGCATCGGTGGAATTGGCGTGGTAAGTAGGGTTTCGTCAATATCTTCGGCAACCTGTAGGCGGTCGCGGTAGCGCTGGCGTTCGACATCGAGGTAGCCACGTACGAAGGCCAGTTCGTCGCCAAGGGAAACGCGGTCGCGGCGGCTGCTGGCGAGGGCGTAGCGCATCAGATCGGCGAGGTCGGCCACCATCTCGCGGGCTACTTCCGTGTCCTGCCCAATCATCGCGTTGATGGTGTTGAGCGTGTTAAACAGGAAGTGCGGGTTGATCTGCGCCTTGAGGGCAGCGAGTTCGCGTTCCTGCGCGAGTGCCGTCAACTCGGCCGCTTGGCGCTCGCGCCAACGGAGCCGGGCCATCGAATGGACGATATGGAAGATGCTGAAC
>CAYYHN010000447.1:0-4520 GCA_964471245.1 uncultured Rhodothermaceae bacterium
GTGCAGGTGACCAAGCATGCCTTTCGCAAGATGCCGTACGCGCGCAACCATCGGCTGGTCGCCAATTTGGCCGGGGCGACGCTGGCCTACAACGTGCGCTACAACGGCCATTTCGTCGATGTGCTGGGGTCGTGGGACGTGGGCCTAGAGGCCTTTGCTACTTCACCGAGCACGATCCGCAACTTCTATGGCTTGGGCAATGAAACGACGCAAACCATCAGCAGCCGCCAGTTCTATCAGGCGCGGTTCACGCAGGTGCTCGTCCGGCCATCGCTGCTCCAGCAGGTGCGCGAAAACGTGACGTTCGCCTTCAGCCCGTTCGTCGAATACACCGACGTCCGCGAGGACCCCGACCGCTTCATCGGGCAGCCGCAGGCAGGTGTTTCGCCCAACACGTTCGATGAGCAGTGGTACGGAGGCCTCCGCACCGACCTAACGCTGACCACCGTGGCCCATCTCCAAAACCCGCGCCAAGGGTTCACGTGGATGAATCGCGCCGAGACCAACATCGGGCTGCGTAGCACCAGCACCGACTTCACCCGCCTCTCGTCCGAACTCAGCTTGTACGTCTCGCCGTCGTTCGAGCCGCAGGTGACGCTGGCACTGCGGGCAGGCGTAGCGCATACTATGGGCACGTTCCCATTTTGGGCAGCCAACACGCTCGGCGGCCGCGAGAACTTACGCGGGCACATCAGCACCCGATTCGCAGGCCGGACCAGCACGTACCAGAACGCCGAACTCCGCGCCCAGCTCTTCGACTTCGCAGGTTACTTCGGTTTCGGCACCGTCGGCCTCCTCGCCTTCGCCGACAACGGCCGCGTCTGGACCGACGGCGAAGACTCCGATGTATGGCACCAAGGCCTCGGCGGCGGCTTCTGGGTGCACGCCTTCGAAGCCGTCATCCTTTCCTCCCACCTCGGCTTCTCGGAGGACGACACCACGTTTGGCGTCGGGCTGGGGTTCTTCTTTTGAGTCGCCCCATCACAAAGCTGCGCGTGATGAAACCAATTGGACGATATCAGATATTCTAAATTCTAGAATACAGAATAGTCTAAACGCTATGTTGCGCCCGCAAGATATACTGGTTACACTTAAGCTGGTGGTTGTCGACGCTCCGCCCACCTACAACGCCTTGGGCGAAGCGTTGGGAATCAGCGCCTCGCAAGCCTATCAGGCTGTACAGCGAGCTATCGCTTCGGGCTTCATTCACCGGATGGACTTGCGGGTGAATACCGATGCCTTGCACGAATTTCTGATTCATGGCGTGCGCTACATGATGCCACCCGTCAAGGGAGCTATTGAGCGCGGCATGCCAACAGCCTATTCCGCGGCTCCGCTCAAGGAGCAACTTACCGAGACGGGTGTCCCGCTTGTTTGGCCGGATCCTGCGGGCCATGTACGGGGCGAGACGCTGGTCCCTATCTACAAGACGGCACCTACAGCAGCGATGCAAGACCCTGTTTTGTACGAATTGCTCGCGCTCGTTGATGCTTTGCGCGTAGGGCGTGCACGCGAGCGCCAGTTGGCGACAGAATTACTTGCGGAGGCACTATTCGATGCCGCCCATTGATCCCAACCGTGCCGCACTCGAACGCATTGCACTTGCCCTTGATGACTTACGCGATGAAGTAGTGTTTGTGGGCGGTGCAACCGTAGGGTTGCTCATCACCGATCCGGCGGCTCCGCCCGTACGCGTTACCAAGGACATCGATTGCATCATCGAAGTTGCTTCTCGTGTGATGTACGACCACCAAATCGGAAGTCGGTTGCGCCAATTAGGCTTTCAGGAAATGGTGGGCGAGGACATTCCGATCTGTGCATGGCAGTATAAAGGAATTCGCTTAAATGTCATGCCCACGGCACCTGACGTGTTGGGCTTTTCTAACCGCTGGTATGCAGCCACGATGGCAACCGCAACTCCGGTGTTGTTATCCCGATGTACGATTTACGTAGCCTCCGGTCCTTGTTTTTTAGCGACCAAGCTCGAAGCTTTTGCAGGCCGAGGCAACAGCGACTACTATGCTAGCCATGACCTTGAAGATGTGGTGGCGGTACTCGACGGGCGTCCATCGTTGGTCCATGAAGTCGCCCAAGCCAATAAGGCCCTGCGCATCTATTTGTGTGCGCAGATGCAATCGCTTCTAGCCAACGCCCAGTTCCGCAATGCGCTTCCGGGACATCTCGCCGAGTCAAGTCGGGAAGCATACGTGCTCTCCCAAATGGAGGCTATTGTAGCCTTGTAAACAGTCGTATGAACCATACCGCTTGGTATACCCGTGGCGTTTGGCTTGGCTTTGATCTCGCATCGACCGCATCATTTGCTCAGCATCATTCCTGAGCGGAGCCAGAGATTGGCGTATAAGCGAAGCAGATGAACTCGGTTTCCCCGTACTGATCTAGCCGTGTGAGCGTACAGGCAATCGTTTGACTGGGGTCGTCATTGAGGCGACATCCTGCACAGAGCGCAGGTTTCGGAAACAAGGCCGCGGAGACCTCGCGGCCTTCATCGTCGAAGAAAGGCATATACTACGCTACCTTCTTGGTTGGGTTCATCTGTGTGGCTCTGCCTGTTTTGCCGTCAGCAACACGGCAAGAGCAACCAAATGGCATGGGCAGGAAGCAACTCGCAGCTATGGATGGCGTATTATACCCCAATCAGGCTGTGCTGATTAAAGTGTACATGCTGCCTTCCGATACCTGAAGCACACCTTTTTGCGTCTCGCACCCAAGCGATGGCCGTAGTAGCTACGTCTGTAGCGCATCGCTCCTGAAGTATGTACCCAAAGCCGAACCACCTTGCTCCCGTCGCTAGACGCATGGGCAGGCGTCTGCACCATTGGATCAATTGGCTTTGCATCTGCTGCATTGGACTACTTGCCTGCGCACCCGCCGCAGCCCAAGTGGCGCATCCGTGGGCCGAGACGGGCCGGATGCCTATTCGCTACATCGCTCCTGAAACGTACGGCGGTCAAAAAGAGAACTGGGCCATTGTGCAAGATGACCAAGATGTCGTCTATGTCGGCAACTCCTACGGTGTCCTGATCCATGATGGCGTAACATGGGAGCGGGTGCCGATTGCGAACGACATTGTCCGCGCCCTCGCACGTGCAGAGGATGCCATCTACTACGGTGGCAGCAACGAACTGGGCTATCTCGCCGTCGATGCAGAAGGGCGCTGGCAAGCGGTCTCATTGGTCGACCATCTCCCCGATTCCCTCCGCAATTTCGAAGACATCTGGAACATCGTTGTCCTCGATGATGCAGTCTTTTTCCAAACCTACAAGGATCTTATCCGCTGGCATGATGGACACATGACGGTGTGGGAAACCGACGGCTGGTTCACTGATGTAAACATCGTTGGCAATCGACTCCTTGTCTCGAAGCTTCAGCACTTCACGTGGCTCAACGCCGCCGATTCGCTTGAGGCTCTCCCGCTTGCCCCCGGCCAGCTTGAGCGTCTGAACTCCGAGTTCATCGCCGACGGCCCGGATCATGTTATGCTCTTCGACCGCGATGGTTTGCTGCGCTGTGGCGTCAGCGCTACCGGCCCTAACGTGTGTAAGGAATTTGCCCCGGAGGTGACCGACGCGATTACGACGGGACGGCCCTACACGCTTGAGCGCCTCACGGACGGGACCGTGGCGCTTGGGCTCGATGGGCAAGGGCTGGCGCTTATCACGCCGGATGGACGCCTCAAACGCATTATCGGTGAGGCCGATGGGCTGCCCAATCAAGAGGTCATGGCGATGTATTCGCATGCGGGAGGCGGCTTGTGGGTGGCGTTGTACGACGGCCTCGCGTACATGGAACCGAGTGGAGCCGCTTCAAGCTTTCTCAAAGCAGATGGGTTACCCAGCGCTACAAACGATCTGCTGCGTTGGGAAGGAGCGCTGTGGGCTGCGACCATGTTGGGGGTCTTCCAACTCGTCCCCGGCAATGCTACCACCCCACCGCGTTTTGAGATGGTGCGAGGGGGCGAGCGGTACAACAATTGTGCAAACCTCCTCGCTTTTCAGGATCACCTCTTGGTGGGATGCTTTAGCGCGCTGCTGCGCATCAGCCTCGATGCGGATGGACGCGGCCGTGTTACCCAGGTCCTCGATGAAAGTCTTTGGACACTAGCTGCCGACCCACGCGTACCTGAGCGTGCCTATGCTGGAGGAGGAGACGGCATCAGTGTGCTGCGCTTGGCGGACGACGACGTATACCTCGCCCACTCAATACCCCTTGAGAACTATGCTGTCGACCTGATCCGTACGCCGCATACTGGTTCGGATGCCCCGACTGAGCTATGGGTGGCCACCTCCAGTGGGGCTATCCACCGCTTTACCGAA
Organism: uncultured Rhodothermaceae bacterium; assembly: GCA_964471245.1. GTDB lineage: Bacteria > Bacteroidota > Rhodothermia > Rhodothermales > CAYYHN01 > CAYYHN01. Next base: position 4,335 of record CAYYHN010000447.1, read on the forward strand.
GCAGGCAGCGACACGACGTGGCACCAGACCACGTTCCCCCAAGTCGAAGGGCTAACAAGTGACGTGTTCGACTTTTTTTGGATCGATGGTGGCCTAGCGGGCACTACCTCGGATGGGTTTTATCGGCTCGACATGGTCGGCGATAGCACGTTGCAGGCAACGCCGCATACGCTTTTGCCTCAGACT
>CAYYHN010000448.1:0-4518 GCA_964471245.1 uncultured Rhodothermaceae bacterium
CGTTTACGAACAGCAGATGGCCATCAAGATCGCAGCGCCAGACTTCTTCCGCACCTTGCGCCAGATAGAGCGCAACCTTTTGCTGCACGTTGGCATCCTCGGCTGTCGGCGAGGCGAGGTCGATGCAGAGGTCAGGCGCAAAGGCGTAGGGGGTCACGTCGCCCTGCGCTTCGAGGAAAGCCTCCGACGCCCATACGACATCGGCCACCCGGACGCCGTCGGGCGTGTCGATGACGGCGTTGACGCCGAGGCGGCCCGTCGGCAAGTGGCGCGCAAGCTCCGAAAGCAGCACGACCATGAGGTGGCTCCGGCGGTTCGTCAACGGCTGCAGTTCGATGCGGCCATACGCGTCCATCTCGACCTTCACCGGCAGGTCTTTAAGAGCGGGATGCTGGACAATGTCTTGCCACTTCATGTTGGCCCTTCGGGCATGATGGAAAGGGTGGAGGGATGGAGAGAATGTAAAGTTAGGTACAAGGTTTGGGAGCAAATCACTTTCCACCCTGTCCAACCTTCCCATCCGCTCCGTCCTGCCGCGCAAGCGGCTCACACATCGATAGTCGCGTACTTGGCGTTGCGTTCGATGAACTTGCGGCGCGGCTCAACGGAGTCGCCCATGAGCGTAGAGAAGATGCGGTCGACGGCGGCAGCGTCTTCGATGGTGACGCGCTGGAGCATGCGCGTCTCGGGGTCCATCGTCGTCTCCCAGAGTTGCTCGGGGTTCATCTCGCCGAGACCTTTGTAACGCTGGATTGTCACCTTGCCACTCATGTCGGCGATGTGCGCTTGCAGTTCGCTGTCGTTCCATGCATAGCGCTCGTCCTTGCCTTTCTTGGCTTTGTAGAGCGGCGGCAGAGCGATGTAGACGAAGCCGTTCTCGATGAGTGGCCGCATCTTGCGGTAGAGGAACGTGAGTAGCAACGTGCGGATGTGCGCGCCGTCCACGTCGGCGTCCGTCATGATAACGATCTTGTGGTAGCGCAGGCCGTCCGGGTTGAAGTCGCTCTCCGTCGTGCCGATGCCCGTGCCAAGCGCCGTCACAATGTTCTTGATCTCGTCGTTGGCCAACACCTTGTCGAGGCGAGCTTTTTCAACGTTGAGGATCTTTCCGCGCAACGGCAGGATCGCTTGGAAGTGGCGGTCGCGCGCCTGCTTAGCCGAGCCACCAGCCGAGTCGCCCTCAACGAGGAAGATCTCGCAGATGGACGCGTCTTTCGACGAGCAGTCGGCCAGCTTGCCGGGTAGACCGCCGCTACCGAACGCATTCTTGCGCTGCACCAGTTCGCGCGCCTTCCGAGCCGCTGCCCGTGCTTGCGCTGCCAATACAACCTTGTCGACGATGCGCTTCGAGGTCTTCGGATTGTCTTCGAGCCACATGGCCAGCTTCTCGCCGACGAGGCTCTCGACGGCGCCTTGCACATCCGAGTTGCCCAGCTTCGTCTTGGTCTGCCCCTCGAACTGCGGTTCTGCGACCTTCACGGAGAGCACAGCCGTGATCCCCTCACGAAAATCGTCGCCGGAGAGGTTGACCTTGACGTTTTTGATCAGGTTGTTGCGCTCGGCGTACGTCTTGAGCGTGCGGGTGAGGGCACGCCGGAAGCCCGACACGTGTGTCCCACCTTCATGCGTGTTGATGTTATTGACAAACGACAGCACATTCTCCGTGTAGCTGTTGTTGTACCGCATGGCGAGCTCGACAGGCACGTCGGCGTCTTCGTCGCCAATGTAGATCACATCCTCCATGATCGGTGTGCGCGCTTCGTCGAGGTACTTCACGAACTCGATGATGCCACCTTCAAAGTGGTATTCTTCACGCAGGTTCGTGCCATCGTCTTCCTGCTCGCGCTTGTCCTCAATGGCGATGTAGACATTGCGGTTCAGGTAGGCTAATTCGCGCAGACGTTCCGCAAGCGTGTCGAAGCGGTATTCGGTCGTCTGGAAAATCGTCGCATCAGGCCAGAATTGGACGGTCGTGCCAGTCTCTTCTTCGGGCTCCATGGCACGGATCTGCTGGACAGGAGCCTTGGGCACACCAATCTGATACGTCTGCTCCCACACCATGCCGTCGCGCTTGACGGTGGCGGTGAGGCGCGTCGAAAGTGCATTCACACACGAGACGCCGACGCCATGGAGACCGCCGGAGACTCTGTAGGTGTCCTTGTCGAACTTGCCGCCAGCGTGGAGCACGGGCATCACGACCTCTAGCGCCGAGCGCCCTTCCGTCGGGTGCATGCCGACGGGGATGCCGCGGCCATTGTCCTTCACCGTAATCGAGCCGTCCTCGTTGATCCACACCTCGACGTTGTCAGCATAGCCTGCCAACGCTTCGTCAATCGAGTTGTCGACAACCTCATAGACAAGGTGGTGTAAGCCCCGAATGCCGACGTCGCCGATGTACATGGCCGGTCGTTTGCGGACGGCTTCAAGCCCTTCGAGGATCTGGATGTTGGACGCACCATAGTTTCCGTTAGTGCGGGTCGGTTCTGTTTGCATAAGCTAGGATCTGAGCACGCCATCAGCGCGCGCGGCACGTAAGCGAAGGTCGCCAAACTGGGAGGAGAGGGAAGCGTAGGCGACGCGGTGAGCGACTTCGCAATACGTCCGTTGTTTTACTGAAAATGCGGTAGGTATATAAGCAAAATGAAGTACGCCAAACTACGGATTTTTGTTCGTTTTTGCAGCTTCAATCAGCGTGTTTCTGATGGGTTTATAGCGGCTCCCAGAAAGGTTGCAAGCACGCTGGAAGGTGGCTACTAAGCGCTGTAGCCGTTGGCTATTGGGCATTGGGCCTCGGTTTGAACATCACATTCAACCCAATCGGCACCCTCAACTCATTCTATTTCCACTCCAGCTAACAAGGTTGGAGGAGAAATACGACACAGGCCGCGAACTGCCTGCAGTTCCTACGACATGACTTAGGTGAGCACCTGCGCCCTCACAGCACCTCCATCTCCTGTCGCGTCCAATCTACCAGATCAAAGCCCTGTTTCACGAACTCCGAAAGGCGCTCAATCCAATCAGTGTCGATCTGGTCGGGGATGGCTTCGCTGGCCGTCCAAAGGCGGCGTGCTTCTTCAGCGAGTTCGGCCGAGATGGCCGGATAGAGGCTCAGGAGGCGTTGGTGCAAGGCCTGTAGATGACTGCTTATACGATGCCGCGTGAGGAGCGCATCGAAATGGCGGATGTGGGTGAGGCCAGGGAGTTCGTTGGTCATCTGTACCTGCACCAACGTCGTTTGGAGGCGCATCAGGTGCGTTTGCACTTCGGCAAGGGTATGCGCCATCTCGGGGACGACGCTGGCCGTGGCCTCTTGCTCCGACGGATCGTTGCCAGCACGACGTGCGCGGATGCGCTGCCAAATGGTTGTCGCCGTTGCCAAAGTGGCAAGCAAAACCATTGGTGGCAGGAGACGCAACTCGTGGTCGTCGGTGCCAGAAGGAAGCATGGTGTAGATTGGGTCGGTGAATTAGTGGCTTCAGCTACCTGTACAAGCTCTTGCTTGTTCCGCCGACCCGTTGCACACCCACCCCAATTCGCCTACATTAAGGCGCTTTTCACGCAGGTTTGTGCCGCGGACTACCTCGTTTGCGCTGCGTTCGTCTATCTGTTCCACGTATCCACCGACCTCCTATGAAGACGCGTTTATTCCTCATTTTACTCGTCTCTCTTGGCTTGGCGTGGCCCGCGCTGGCCCAACGCACCCTAGTCCATTGCGGCACCGTCCTCGACCCCGGTGTGGCGATGGAGCCAATGAACAACCGCACCATTATCGTCGACGGCAACCGGATCAGTGCGGTTGAGGAAGGCTTTACACAGGCAGACGACGCAGACACCATCGTTGACCTGCGTAACGCGTACTGCATGCCGGGGCTGATGGACATGCACGTTCACCTGACGGGCGAATCGCGGAAGAACGGCTACATCGACCGCTTCACGCAGACCCCGTTAGCGGCTGCGCTGGCCTCGACACGCTACGCGCGGCGCACGTTGTTATCAGGCTTCACGACAGTGCGCGATGTAGGTAGCACCGAAGGTAAATCGTATGCCCTGCGCGATGCTATTCGGCAGGGCCATGTCGTCGGACCGCGGATGTTCGTAGCGGGCCAATCGCTTGCTATTACCGGCGGCCACGGTGATCCGACCAATGGTGGCCGTGAAGACCTACTTGGTATTCCAACCGAGTCGCAAGGCGTTGTGGACGGCGTAGACAGCGCAACGCGGGCGGCCCGGCTAGCGTTCAAGCGCGGCTCAGACCTCATAAAAATTACGGCTACTGGCGGTGTGCTCTCGGTCGCGCGCGATGGCTCAGCGGCACAGTTTTTTGAGGATGAGATTCGTGCCATCGTGGCTGTCGCGAGTGGCTTCGGCATCAAGGTCACGGCCCACGCGCATGGGGACGAAGGGATGCAGCGCGCTATCCGGGCAGGTGTCAAGTCGATCGAGCACGGAACGTACATGAGCGCCGAGACGATGGAGATGATGAAGACATATGAGGTCTACTACGTGCCAACGATTACT
>CAYYHN010000449.1:0-4507 GCA_964471245.1 uncultured Rhodothermaceae bacterium
GAGGCCTGCATGGGCGCTGCGCCCCTGTACCTCGATGGTGAAGTTGCCGACGCCTTTGCGCTGGGTCTTGAGTTTGCCTTCCGGCCCCAGTGCGGGCTCTAAGATGTAGGCACGGTTGGCGTACTTCGCCAAGCGCTCGATGTGCGCATACGACTCGCCGCTGTCGATCTCCTCGTCCGTATTCAGAAACACGACCGGCGTCACCTCGGGCATGAGGCCAAAGTATTGCAAGGCCCGGAGCGCGAAGACCATCTGCGTGACACCGCCTTTCATGTCGAAGGAGCCCGGTCCCTTCAGGATATCGCCCTCCACCACGCATGGCATCGTCGCCAGCGTCCCTTTAGCCCACACCGTGTCGGTGTGGCCAATCATCAGCTGATACGGCTGGTGGCGTTTGCGGCGGCGCGGCCGCGCCAGCAGTTGGCCGCCACTCTGCCCACGTCCCGGCATCCGCAAAACTCGGCACCCAACGGCTTCGAAGGCACCCGTCAGAAAGTCGAGCGCAGCCTGCTGCGACGCGGGATCGGTTGAAGGCGTCTCGTAGCAGACCAATTGCTGCACGAAGCTCACCACCGCCGCACGTTGGCTATGCAGATAGGCTTTGAGGGTCGTCGGTTCGAGGGTCTTGACCATAGTTCAGGTCCATCGTATGGAACAACGTGCGCACCCATTTCGCGGCGTCAGTACCGGATGCCTTGGGGAAACGGGAAGGCATAGCTCTGCGCAATCTTGGCATAGCGGCCCGGTGCAAGGTACGCCAGCAGCGGCATTTGTCCGATTAGTTCGTGGTCGTCGACCTCAAAGCTCCGCTGTGCGCCAGCTAACGCTTGTGCGGCAACGATGCGGCCGATAATCATGCTGTTCGGTCCAAGATCGTCCACCATGCGGTCGAGTTCGCACTCGAAGTGAAGATACGCATCTTCGAGCAGTCGTCCGTCCACCTTCTCCGCCGGAAAGGTCGGCAGCAAGTCGATGAGGGGCTTGCTGTGGTCATCGCAGCGGGGCGAAGCCGTCATGCTGGTCGTCACGATCTGCGACGGCAGCGGGTAGCTCACCGTGAAGGCTTTTTCGCGCACGATGTTGTGATACGTGGCATGCTGTACGGTGCAGACGAACGCGAAGTAGTTCTCCCAACTCGCGGGCGTCACCATATGCTTCACAGCAAGGTTGTAGCGGCCATCGGGTTCGCGTGAGCCAATGATCACAATCGGCGCGATTGTGAACACTTGGTCCCAGAGCGGGCGGGTCACATCGAGCGGAACGCGTTGGGTTGCAGGGCTGGTTGTTTCCATTGGGGCCTCGCAGGGCAGGTCAGCGGGTAATGCTCCAGTTTGCAACCTAGGGGAAATCGAGTTGCGCGGTTGCCGGGTAGCTACGGTGCGCGCTGTGGGGGAAAGGATGGGGGTATGGGAGGTTGGGGGACTCGGCTTCGCCTCGCGGGTGTGGGAAATGTGGGGAGATTGAGACAGGTGGGGAGATTAGGACAGGTGAGGAGATCGGGACAGGTGGGAGGGTATCCTCAAGAACCAAAAGCGAGGCTTGCCGGGCGTACCAAGTACGAACGTGAGCGTACGAACGTGCTAAAAGCGGACACCACAAGCATGGCAAATACCAAGTAGTTCACGGTTCCTTATGAAACAAGAAACCGTCCTTACGGTAGATTTTTTGCATTCACCTCTTTGCTAGCCACTGCAACCTGCATATGGGCCGTCCGAAGAAAGATCCAAACCGAGCCAACACCCGCGATTTGGTGCTGGCGGAAGCCGAGCGGCATTTGGCGCTGAAGGGCTACCTCGGGCTTTCCTTGCGTGACATCGCCGCCGACGCAGGCATTCGTAAGGCGAGCCTCTACCATCACTTCCCAGGCGGTAAGGACGAATTGGTGCAGCAGGTCATCGAGCGGGCATTGGATCGTTCAGGCGCAGCTTTTCGCGAAGCGTTGGACTCGTCAACCGACACACGCACCCGGCTGCACACGCTGGCGCAATGGTATCTGAGCGAGGATCGGCAGGCTGACCGCGCGTTCCGCGAGAGCAGCGAGCACTTGGATGACACCGCAGGTGCCATCATCGATGAACGCTTCATCCGGACCCTGCTTGCGCCTGTGCGGCAGGTTCTTGTTGATGGCGTGACGCGTGGCGATCTCCGCGATCACGATGCCGACATGTCCGCTTTCCTTGTGCTGAGCCTGCTCACAGACATGAATGCCCTTGCGCACTCCCCTTTTGGCAAACGGCACACTTCGGGTGAGCTTGCCGATACGTTGGTCGACCTGCTGTTTAACGGCATCAGCGCACGTCCCAATTAGCGCCACTACTGCTCCGTTTCATCGAAGCTTAACAGTTCGCCGAGAACCGAGACAAAAATCTACCGTACGGTCGGTAGTTTTAAAAATCAACTTGACCGACCCCTTCCGCCATGCTTTTTTCTCATCCTATGTCTGCTCTTGGCGCAGCGGCTAAGCAAACCACTGCCGAGGAGCCGTCTATACAGGAACCCGGCCGAACGCGCCGCATGTTTCGGTACCTTGCCTTGGCTGCCGCGCTGGCGTTCCTGCTTGCCGAAGCCGCTATCGCCCAAGAGCGTGGCGTCATTCGTGGCCGCGTCGTCGATGCGATTACGCAGGAGTCGTTGCCCGGTGCCAACGTGATCATCCCCAACGCCGACGGCACACCGCTGACCGGGGCGGCCACCTCGCTGGAAGGTACGTTCGAGATCACAGGCCTCACGCCGGGCACGTACACGCTGCGCGCCTCGCTCATCGGCTACCAGACGCAAACGAAGACGGACATCGTTGTGCAGGGCAGCCGTCCTACGTTTGTGCAGTTTGAGTTGGGCGAAGGCATCATCGAAGGCGGCGAGATTGTCGTCGAGGCAGGATTCTTCGTCGATACGTTTGATGCGCCGACGTCGGTGCAAGTGCTCAGCGCGGAGGAGATCCGGCGGACGCCGGGCGGGCAGAACGACATCTCGCGGTCACTGCTTTCGTTGCCGGGCGTGGGCGGCGGCATCGACATTCGCAATGATCTGCTGGTGCGGGGCGGCGGGCCGAGCGAAAATGCCTACATCGTCGATGGCATCGAGATCCCACAGATCAACCACTTCGCCACACAAGGGGCGGCGGGTGGTCCACTGGGTTTGCTCAACGTCGACTTCATCCGCGAGACGGAGTTTTACACGGGCGGCTTCCCCGTACGCTACGGCGATGCCGCATCGTCAGTGCTGGTCATTGAGAACCGGCCGGGCTCGCCGGGGTTGGCCTCGGGCGACTTCACGCTGGGCGCAACGGAGACGGCACTGTCGCTCGACGGCGGCCCAAGTGAGGAATTCAACTGGCTGTTTTCCGTCCGCCGCTCGTACCTCCAGTTCCTGTTCGAACTCCTAGAGCTGCCCATTCGCCCGGCCTATTGGGATGCACAGACACGCCTCGAATTCAACCCCACCACCCGCGACCGCATCGTTGGCTTTGGCGTGGGAGCCATTGATGACTTCGACATCGTATCGCCCTCCGACCCGACCGACTTCGAGCAAGTCGAGACGGTGAACAGCGTCCTCGACAACGACCAGCGCAGCTACACCGTGGGCGCGTCATGGCGACGGCTCATCGATGGCGGTTTCCTGACGTTCGCGCTCAGTCGCTCGTACCAAGACTTCGCGTTCTCGGATATCGATAGCGATGACGTGGCGGTGCTCAGCAACAACTCGACGGAGGTCAACACACGCTTTCGGATGGATGGCGATAAGAAGTTGAACCGCCTGCTAACGCTCGGCTTTGGCGGCGGCGTCACGCGCGGCACCATCGACACGGAGTTCTTCCAAGCCGCAACGCCTGCGACGAACTTCACCGAAGACCTGCGCTTCACGACGGACGCGAGCCTGTGGCTGCCGTTCGGCTATGGGCAACTCACCAAACGCAGCTTCGATGGCCGCCTGACGACCAACGTCGGCCTCCGCCTCGACGCTAACACGTTCCTCGACAACCCATGGTCGATCTCGCCGCGCGTGAGCACGTCGTACGCCGTGAACAGCCGATTCAGCCTGAACGGCGCGGTGGGCCTGTTCACGCAGTCGCCCGAATACCTGTCGCTCTCGGTGCGTGATGAGCAGGGTGACTTCGCCAATGCAGGACTCTCGTGGATCGACGTGTACCAAGTCGTGGGTGGCTTCGCCTTCACACCGATGCCGAGCCTGCGCGTGACCGTCGAGGGCTACTACAAGTTCTACGAGAACTACCCAATCTCAGCATCCGACCCGCGCGTCTCCCTGGCCAACCTTGGGGGCGACTTCGGGCTCGTCGGGGCCGAGCCACTGCTCTCCGACGGGCAAGGCCGGACGTACGGCCTCGAAGTGTTTGCGCAGCGCAAGCTCACGAGCCGCTTCTATGGCCTTACCGCATACACACTCGGCTGGAGCGAGTTCTCCGCTGCCGATGGGCGCTTCCGACCCTCCGGCTGGGACGTGCGGCATAACTTCTCGTTCACGGGGGGCTATCGGCTCGGCAACTGGG
>CAYYHN010000450.1:0-4506 GCA_964471245.1 uncultured Rhodothermaceae bacterium
CAGGTGTCTTCCCTGCCTACAGCGTCTTTAGTGCCTCCTCGATGGGGCTGAGGATGAGCGTCAGCGGTGTGCGGAGTTCATGCGAGATGTTGGCAAAGAAGCGCGAGCGGGCTTGGTCGAGACTATGCAGTTGAGCGGCTTGAGCGGCTTGTTCGCGGCTGCGACGCAGGTAGAGCACCATCAACAAACCCAGCAACAGGGCAATAAGCAGCGTGGCGCCAATGAGCAGTCGCTGCTGCCGGAGTTGAGCGCGGTCGAGCGCCTGCGCCTGCTCCAGCGAAGCAATCTGCGTCGCCTTCTGTTCGGCTTCTAGTTCTTGTAGGATGCGCTGGTTTGTCTCCGAGAAGTACACCTCCGATAGCGAATCGTAGACGAGCGACCACGAGTAGGCGGCGTCGAAGTTGCCCACTTGGGCGTAGGCATCTTTCAGCAGTTGTACCGCTTCGCCTTCGAATGCCGGATCGCCGAGCGCCCGCGCCTGCTGCACCGCAGCATTTAGCATTGGAATCACCTCAGCAAACCGTCCCATGCCGTGCAAGGCACGCCCCTGCTTGATGGCTAACAACGTCAAATCAAACGCATCACCAACTTCATCGGCAAGACGACGCGCACGTGCCAGTGTGGCTAGCGCCTCCGTGTAGCGCCCTTGGTCGACGAGGGCGCTGCCGAGATTCGTGGCGATGCGCAACTGCAACACAGCGTCATCCAACAACAACGCTAGCGAGTCGGCACGAGCCATGTAAGTCATCGCTTCTTCCACCTCGCCCACCTGCTCTGCTACCAGACCGAGGTTCATGACGATGTTGGCCTCGCCCACCCGATCGCCCGCGGCCACGTAAGCTGTTCGTGCATCCTCAAAATAGCGCGAAGCCGTAGGATTATCGCCGGTGATCGCGTAGAGTGTGCCCAACACGTTGAGCAGCGCTGCTTGCTCGGATGGCGACACATTGGGCAGCAGTGGAAGTCCTTGCTCCAGCCAGCCAACACCTTCTGCAAAGGTCCCAAGTCGCTGGTGTACCCGCCCGAGCCGCGTAAACACCCGCACCCGCGCTGCACTATCTTCGGTTGGCGCCAAGGAAGTCGCGGCGGCTTCCAAAGCAATACGGGCAGCATTGGGATCGCCGAGTGCCAACCGTGCTCCGGCTTGCTGATAGAGCAGGTCACCACGAACTACAGGATCTATGGCAAGCGCTAAGGCTTCCGTCGATAGCGTAACCACCATGCTGTCCGTCGTGGCGGGATTCTCTAGACGTTGCTGGATTCCAGCTAAGCGATCCTGAGCCTGCGCCAACACGGCCTGCCTAGAAAGGAACAGCGTGAGCCAGAGCAACACCATGCACCAACGCGAACCACGGAGGGTGGAAAACACATGAGCAGTGCAGTGCATAACGAGCTAATTTGTTCGGGTCGTACGCAGTATACAATCTATTGCGATGAATGAGAAGGCACGCACAACCTGCCTTATGAAGTAACCGCTATGGTTCCGCTTAATGCATCCCTTACACCTGTTTTCCTTTCATGCCATGGATCCGCTTGTAGACAGTGCCCGCATCGTGCAAGGAGCCATGATTCTGCCGTTTATACTGATGGGCCTCTCACATATCCTCCAACCCGATATGTGGCGATCATTCTTTGTACATTTGCATAGCCTAGGCGAAAAGGGTGTGCTCTTCCGCACATTTGCACTCGAATTGGTGCCTGCCATTGTACTGGTCACGTTTCATCAGGTGTGGCACGGTCTAGGGGTTATCATTACGCTGTATGGCATTGCCCTCACGACAAAAGTTTGCATCAGCCTACTCGCCCCCTCCATTGGCCTTCGCTCACTAGCCATGGCCGACCAAAAGGGAAGCAAGGCATTCGTTGGGGCCGGAGTTTTCCTGATAGCCCTAGGCATCCTTTGTGCGTGGCTGTACTTTGGAATAGCAATTTCACTGTTTTGCCTCTAACTGTTTTACCTCTAGTTAACTCGTGCGTGTCCTATCACTGCTTGCTGCCTGCTGCTTGTGTACAAGTTGTAGTCACCTACAAAGCCGTACCGCCCAGCTCCCACCAGATTGGATGCGAGGCACCTTTGTAGATGACTACAACGTGACGAACCGCATCGCCGAGGATACGTGGCATCAACTGCCAGGTGAGCGATACCACATCGTCTCATGGCAACTCGAAGCAGGCTTCTTGATCGCACAAAATGATACCAGCAATACTGCTGACGGCGGCCTGTGGACACGTATCGACTGGGTTCGGCTTAATGACATGGAGCCCTACACATGGGCATACTGCCTGAGCGCCTACGACGCCCCTTCAGCTGCCGCGGCCGAATCTACACGTGTTGCCCAACCTGATACGCCACGCACCGGCTGCAACGGTTTCCCCTATTCTCGCATGCGCCGTCCTTAAATTCTTACATCCGACCGATTTGTTGTTTCAAGCACGCTACTGTAAAAACAGGTGCAGGGAAATAGCGTGCGCACACTAGCGGTATCAACACGATGACCAGTTTGTGAGCTAACGGCCGTACAGCCCTAGCTCATCTAGCATTTCTCACACGTACCCGTACCCCGACTGTTCTCGAATGGCCGGGGGGTTCTTTTGAGCACCAGCACACACACTTCACGCCATCTTGACACTTCGAGTCCTAAAGCCTTGCTCCTTTTCGCCGATACACAACATGCAATCTATGCCATAAGCTCTCCTTTACTTGCACCACGTGCTTGTATTAATTCCGACGAATATGCAGCAGTTCGTACCCGCATCAAGTTCGCGATCCTCAATCCTAGTAGCTTGTACACTAGCTTTCGTTCTTGTCCTCTCGGGCTGTAGCGACTCCCTCGTCACGCAAGGCGAATCCGATCCCACGCTTGAAGCGGAAGTGGGCGTTACTTCGGATGTCCTTGATGCGCCTACTGGCAAAATGCGTCACGGCAACCTGATGGAACAGGCCATGACAACCGATGATGCAGCCGGTAAAGGTGGTCGCCGTATCCTTAACCTGATCATGTCCATCGACAAGCAGTCCGTCTTGGAACGCTATCGGGTCTTGGAACGCTTCAAGATTTTAGAGCGCTTCAAGATTTTGGAGCGGTTTACCTACAATAACGTCTTCGGTGGCTATGCGATCTCCGTAGAAGACAAGGAAGGTGCAAACGACTTTAGCATCCTATTTTCGGCGCTCGAAGCTGATGATGATGTGTTGTGGTACGAACCCGACTTTAGCATCTCCTCCCCGGATGCTGGAAGCGGCTCCGTAGGCAGTGGGCAAATGGTGCCCTGGAGTGTAGCCGCCATTGGTGGTACGGATAGCTGGGCTATTTCTGGCGATGGCACAGGCAAAGTCCCCACGCTGGTCTATGTGATGGACACGGGAGTCGCCAAAGCGCAACGGCACGATGCGAACGATGACCTCAACACGTGGTGGAGTTGGAATGCGGTCGGTGCCTCGACAGGCGCGCGAGATATAGATGGGCATGGCACCCACGTAGCTGGAATCATTGCCGCCGAGGACGACAATGACGGCCTTGTTGGCATTGCACCCGGCATCAATGTGGCCAACTACAAAGTGCTCAATGATGACGGCAAAGCAGATGTCTCGGTGCTTATCAATGCGATCGAAAGAGTCATTATTCACAAGCAAAACAACCCCAACTCTCCACGCTTGATCAACTTGAGCCTCGGCGAGTACCTAGGGAATACCGTCGAAACGTCTCTAGACCAAGCCGTTCAGGCTGCGCTTGATGCTGGTGTTGTTGTGGTCGTAGCTGCAGGCAACCATGGCAAAAATGCTGCTCATGTTACACCTGCCCGTGTGCCAGGTGTCATTACGGTGGGCTCGCATGATGCGAACGGCGTATTCTCCGACTTCTCGAACTTTGGTGGCCGCATCGACATCTCAGCTCCCGGCGAGAACATCATTTCGCTCAATAAAGATGGCGGCAATCTGACGCCGGTTATCATGTCGGGGACCTCGATGGCAGCGGCCCACGTGACGGGTGCAGCAGCGCTGTATCTATCCAAGAATCGAACAGCCACGCCAAACCAAGTGCGCAACTACTTGCGCGCCAACGCTCGGCGCATCGTAACGGGACGTCCGGCTCACACCCCGAATCACAGTGTTTGGGTCGGTGAGAACCCGGCCCCACCGCGCAGCTTAGCTAGGCACTGGCACTTTAACGAAGGTCGTGGGAATGCGGTGGTTGACGCCACAGGGAACACCAACCCGGGCACGCGCCAAGGTGCCACCTGGGTAGCAGGACGCACAGGTAAGGCGCTTAACTTCGATGGCGTCGATGACCGGGTGCAGTTCAACAGCTTTACACTTAATCCTAATGCCTTTACCATATTCGTGTGGGTGAAGCCCGATGCGGTGATTGCCGCCAACGATCCGCGCTTCATCTCGAAAGCGAGTGGCACCTCGGCAAATGCACATCACTGGCTCGTGGGTATTGGGGATAACAGCCGCAATTTGCGTTTCCGCCTGAAAACAAACGATGGCCAAGGCACGAAGAA
>CAYYHN010000451.1:0-4506 GCA_964471245.1 uncultured Rhodothermaceae bacterium
TATCCCCCGTTGCGATGGTCACCTTTTTGCCATGCATCACGGCCCCGATGTACATCCCGTGCGGTAGCTTTTGTTCGCGGAGCGGGCCGCCTGTAATCTTGGCGCGGCGCTCGGCCTCAACCTCAAGTATTTCGGCATCGAGCCCATAGATGGACGCGACGCTCATCACGTGTTTGCCGCGCAGGAACCGCATGATCTCCCGCGAGACAGCGAGCTTAGTACTCACGGCAGCGTCCAAGCCAATCGTCTGACTGATGGGCACGTACGCGCCTTTTGAAAGCAGCGCCACCGTCTTGGGCACGCGCAAGTGCTTGGCAAGCAAGCAGGTGACGAGGTTTGACTCTTCGTCGTCGGTTACCGCCACAAAGGCGTCCATCTCCATCAAGCCTTCCTGTACCAGCAGGTCGATGTCGGAGCCTTCGCCACAGATGACGAGTGCGCCTGGCAACGCCTCGGCAGCCATCTCGGCACGGACACGTTCGGGCTCGACCAGCTTCACGCGCTTGTTCTTCTCACCGCAGAGCAGTTTGGCCACGCGCATCCCCACATTCGTACCGCCCATGATCATCACGTCGTGGATCTTGGCGTTCTTCTTGCCCATCAGTTCGATGACGTGCGGCAAGGTTTTGGGGCGCACGAGCACGAAGATCTGATCGTTCTTGCGTAAGACTTCATTGCCACGCGGGATGATGGTGCGAATGCCACGACCAATAGCCATTACACGAAACGTGAGGTCGGGTCGGCTGGCCACAAGGTCTTCGAGCCGCTGCCCGATAACCGGAGCTTCCGCATCAAGGCGGAGGCCGACCAGTTGGATGCGGCCTTCGGCAAAGCTGAGCACGTCAGAAGCGCTGGCCCGTCGGATCAGGCGCGCGATTTCAGCTGCCGCACTTTCTTCAGGATGAATGACGAGACTGATACCAAAGTCGGCGGCCGACAGCACGTCATCTTTCGACGACAGTTCGTCCGAGCGAATGCGCGCAACAGTGGTCTTCACGCCCAAGCGGTCGGCGATCATGCAGGCGATGATGTTGACCTCGTCGATCTGCGTGACGGCAATCAGCATGTCGGCGTGCTGGATGCCTGCGTTTTGCAATGTTGCTGCTGAGGTGCCATTGCCGAGCAACGCCATTACATCGAGCTTGCTGCTCACTTGTTCAAGCGCCCCGGCGTCTTGGTCGATGACGACCACGTCGTTCTTTTCCATGGCGAGCAACCGGGCTACATCGAACCCAACCTCGCCAGCCCCCACCACAATAACTTTCATGTCGGTTTGCGACTGGTTAACCTGCGGTTGTGGTCGTAAAATAGGGGAGCGCCCCGCGCCATACGTGGATGCGCAGTGAAAAGAAGCGCACACGTATTCATCAAACAAGCTACCGTGCAGGCACGGGTTCCACATACCAAGCGACAGCCGCGCCATCTCCGAATGAGGCTGGCGTGTGGTCTTGTGTTGTGCATGCTGTTCATGCTGATGCCCAATGTGCAGGCTCAGTCGTTACAGATGGCACGTCTCGGCGCGGAGGATGGCCTTTCGCACAGTACGGTGCTCTCTATTTTGGAGGATGCGACGGGCTTCTTGTGGATCGGTACGGTTGACGGCCTCAACCGCTTTGACGGCCACACCTTTGTAACCTACCGCCACGACCCCGCCGACACGACGAGCCTGCCCAACAACCGCGTTAATGCGCTTGCTGAAGATGCGCAAGGGCGGCTTTGGATTGGAACTGATGCCGGGCTCAGTTGGCTGGATCGGCGGACGGGCGTGTTCCATGATGTTCAACCACCCGCGCCGGGGTCATGGGGTACGACGTTTCTCTTGGTCGATAGCCAGGAACGCATTTGGGCAAACTTCGGCAACGACCAAGCTGCGGACCATGTGATCGCGTTTGAGGCCACAACGCTCCAGCCTGTGGTGCACGCGCGCATTGGCTGGCTCGGAGGGTTTTTCGAGGATAAGGACGGCGGCGTGTGGTATGGGAATGGCGACGGCGTGCATCACGTTCGTGACACCTTGCGTACCTACAAGGTGCCCGCGGCAAGTGGGCAGGAGCATGTCGAGATCGTGGCTGCCCCGTTAACCGGTCTCCTCTGGATGCGGATCGACGATGAGCTTTTCGAAGTCGACCTTGAATCCGGGCAGCGGCAACCATTGGTAGCTTTGGATGATGGTGCGCGTGTGACCGCCGTTGCGCGCGGTTCGGATGGGCTTTGGATCGGCACCGAACAGGGGATTGCGCGCCTCGATGCATTAGGTGTCCTCCACCCAACCATGCTGCTTGACCCCACGCCGGGCGCGACGTTGCAAAACCACGTCCTCGTCATGCAAACCGACCGGGCTGGGCGGCTATGGATGGGCACGCGCAGCGGCTTGTACCGCTACGATCCGCATGTGAAGCCTTTCTTCCACCGTGGGACCGCCGATGGGCTGCGCAGCCCCATCGTGATGGCCCTTGCCGAAGATGATGATGGCCGTATCTGGATTGGTACGTTGGGCGGCGGTCTGCATACGCTGGATCCTGTCACGAAGCGCATCGCGCCGTTCGTTCCAACAGCGACTTCAGCTTGTGATGCACGCATATGGGCCGTCTACCCCGATAGCGATGCGGTATGGGTGGGCACCGAACAAGGTGTCTGTCGCCTCGATCGAGCTACAGGCATATTGGCACTGTACCCAATGGAGTTATTGCCATGGGAGGAAAGTCCTCGGCCCGTGTACGCGATCCACCGCGACCATGCGGGTACGCTCTGGGTGGGCGCATCGTCGGGGTTGCGTATGGAGCCGCGTGGTGAGACAGGTGGCTTGCGTTTGGCCGAGACGCGCCAGGTCACAGTGCAGAGCATCTACGAAGATGCACACGGTACCGTGTGGATTGGGCAACGCAACAACATGCTGCTGCGGATCGACGCTTCTACGCAATCGATGGCTGAGGTGCCTTTTGCTGAAGACCCTGCGCTGCGGGCAGGTGAGGGCACGTGGGCGGTGCATGCTTCGCAAGATGGCGCACTTTGGCTGGGTAATGAGCAAGGATTGTGGTTGTTTGATCCTGATGCAGGCCAACTGACTACGCCATTCACCATTCGCGATGGCTTGCCCGGCAACATCGTGTACGGCATCCTCACCGCGCCCGACTCGACGCTCTGGGTGAGCACCAATGCGGGTTTGGCCCGTTTCGATGGCACCCGTTTCCAGCGGTACGGCTTAGGCGACGGCTTGCAGACCCGCGAGTTTAACCGCCGCGCCGCCCTCCACGCCCGCGATGGCACGTTCTACTTTGGTGGCGTCAACGGTCTCACTTTCTTCGATCCAACAGCCATCGAGGCCGAGTACTATGCGCCGCCAGTTGTGTTGACCGGAATCGACCTCGTCACACCCGACACCGTGCGGCACGTCGCCCCATTTGCTCTCGATGAACTCGAAGTAGCCCCTGATGTATCGAGCGTCGTCTGGCAATTCACTGCCCTCGACTATACCAATCCCGCGACGAACCGCTACCGCCACCGCCTCGACGGCTTGGATGCGCAGTGGACGGAGGCGGGCGGGGCGCGCGAGGTGCGTTACAATCGGATTCCGCCCGGCAGGTACACGTTTCTGGTGCAGCGCGCCCGGCCAGATGGAGGGTGGCAAACGGCAGGTGTGGCGTTGCCCGTCCACGTCGTTGCTCCGTGGTGGCGGACAGGATGGGCCATCGCAGCCTATCTGCTGGCAGGGCTCGCGCTGATCTTCGGGCTCGTTCGAGGGCGGTCGTGGCAATTGGAACTGCGGGCGCGCCAACTAGAAGCCGTTGTGGTGGCGCGGACGCAAGAGATCGCCGCGCAGAAGGCCAAGATTGAGGCGCAAGCCAAGCGTTTGGAAGCCCTCGATGCTACCAAGTCACGCTTCTTCGCCAATATCAGCCACGAGTTCCGCACACCACTCACACTGATTCAGGCTCCGCTTGATGACGTGCTTAAGGAACGCCTCGGCCCGGTCTCCGACAGCGTGAAAGCCCAGCTCGCCACCAGCCAGCGCAACACCGACCGGCTGCGTCGGCTGATCGATGAATTACTGGCACTCTCACGGCTCGATGCCGGCAAGCTCCAGTTGCACGCCAGCGCGCAAGGTCTCGTGCCATTCGTTCGGCGCGTACTTAGCGCATTCGACTCTTTAGCCGAGCACCAAGGTGTCAAACTACAACTGACGGCTGCCGAGGGCACCATGCCGCTCTACTTCGATGCCGAAAAACTGGAGCACGTGTTCACCAATCTTATAGCAAATGCACTACGTTTTACCGAGGCTGGTGGCACGGTCGAGGTCCGCCTCCTGCAGGACGACGACAACCGTGGCATCGGTGCATTTGCGCGCGTTGTGGTCGCTGATACGGGCATGGGTATCCCTGCTGCAGCGTTGCCGCACGTGTTCGATCGCTTCTACCAACCAAATACTTCAGCGCGGCGTTTGCATGAAGGCAGCGGCATTGGGTTGGCCCTCGTTAAAGAATTGACCGAACTGCATGGAGGCAGTGT
>CAYYHN010000452.1:0-4493 GCA_964471245.1 uncultured Rhodothermaceae bacterium
GGAGGATGTTGGTCGAGGCACGCCGGAGCAGGATAGGTACCGTGATGCGGTAGAGGCATGTCCGGTGGCTCGCCCCGAGCGTCTGCGCGAGCGCCGTCAGGTTGGCGAGGCGCTCGTTCGTGTAGAGCTGCACAAACAGCAACGCAAAGAACGGCACCGCCAGCCCCACATGCGCCACGATAATCCCGACGCCGTACGCGTCATTAATCAAGGCTG
Source organism: uncultured Rhodothermaceae bacterium (assembly GCA_964471245.1). GTDB lineage: Bacteria > Bacteroidota > Rhodothermia > Rhodothermales > CAYYHN01 > CAYYHN01. The sequence continues at coordinate 217 of CAYYHN010000452.1, forward strand.
GAAACGCTTGGACATCGTCGATCAAACCGACATTGAACAGCACGCGCGACAAGTAGCCCGCCCCGGAAAGCACCTGAAACACAAGAAATGCCGCCACTGTGCCGGGCAGCGCAAGTGGAAAATAGATCAGGTAGGACAACGGCCCTTGCTGCAACGGTCGCCGCAAGTACAGCGCCAACCCCATCGCCAACGTAATCGCCAGCACCACCGTCGTCGTCGAAATGTAGGTGCTCAGCCCAAACGACGCCCACACCTCGCCCCGCGTAAACACGCGCCCCCAGTATTCTGTCGTCACCCCATCCGTCAGCAGCCCCACCGCGCCCACACTGTACGCCCCCGCATACGCCAAGCTGAACCCGATCGGCAAAATCGCCACGAGCACAAACAGCACAAGGCCGAGGAGACCAAGAAGGTCTTTGGGACGCCGCTGCGCGGCTTTAGTACTTGGTACGTTCGCTACGCTCACTTTCATGATTTGTGATTCGTGATTCGTACGCTCGGCTACGCCTCGCTTTTGGCTTTGAACTAGGTGCATGGGGTTGGTTTCAAGACCCCCGTTCTCTCTTTCCCCCATACTCCCAAACATGCGGCGGAGCCGCGTCCCCATCCCCCCTCTCGCGAGCGCATCAAGCCCCCATCCTCACCGCAAGGCGACCCCATCCACGCAGTCTCCACCCGCGAGGCTCCGCCGAGCCCTTACCGTTCAATCACCTCCCGCCGGAAGTCGTCATACAGTCGCACCATATACTCCGGTGCAAGCTCAGGCAGGGCGCGGTCTTGGATGGTTTCGCGGTTAGGGGCGTAGCGGCGGTTGGGGAGGGTGCGGAAGCTGTCGGCGTAGGCGGCGGGTAGGCGGCCGAGATCGAGGACAGTGCCGTCGCCCCAGACGTGCGGGTCCATCTTGCGGAGCTGCGCCGCAGGCGAGATCAGGAAGTTGATCGCTACGAGTGCGCCAGCAGGATTTGAGGCACCATTGACTAGTCCGAGGTAATGCGAGTTCTGGATGGTGCCTGCATCGAGGACGTAGGCGCGGGCGGTTTCGGGGAAGAGGCCTTGGAACACCTTGTTGTCCACCTCGCCATCGTTGTTGCTCATCGTGAAGTCCACCTCGCCACTTGCAAAAAGCTGATGCAGTTGGGCGAGGGTTGTTGGGAACGTCTCACCGTCGCGCCAGAAGTAGGGCTTGATGCGGTTGAGGTAGGCCCAGACTTGCTCGGCGTGCTGCGCGTAGACTACTTCGTCGAATGGGCCGTTGAAGACGCTGGGGTCCTCAGCAACTTCGGCAAGGAACGACTTGAGCAGCGTCATGCCTGCAAACGACGTGTCGAAGGTGAAGCGGCCGGGATTGGCTTGCACCCACGCTTCGAGGGCGGCCATCGTGCGCGGCGGGTTGGCAACGCGCGTCGTGTCGTAGATCAGCGCGAACTGCACGTTGCCCCACGGCGCTTCGTAGCCATCGACCGGCTGCTGGAAGTCGATGCCAATAAATGGGTTGTCGAAGTCGATATACTGACTGTTAGGCAGTTTGTCTGTGAATGGGCCGAACAGCGCGTCGATCTGCCTGAGCTGGTAGAATGTCTCGCCGTTGATCCACACCATGTCAAGCTCGCTCTGCGCGACGCCTGCTTCGCGCTCCGTCATCAGCATCGACACGATCTGGCTGCCTTGCCCCGAGACGACGTTGAGCGTGATGCCGTGCCGTGCTGCCAACGTCTCTGTCACATAGCCACGCATGTAGTCGTTGATGTATGGGTCACCCGTCCACATCATCATGTGCACAGTCGTGCCACGGGCTTCTGCTGCGATGGCGTCCCAAGGCTGTGCAAGCACGTCATCGGCATCCGGGGTGGCGGTTTGTTGGCAGGCGCTTAGGAGCAGGCCAAGACTGAGGCTTACGAGGAGAAACGTGAGACGAGCCAAGCTGAACACGGATTGAATGGAATACAGGACAGGTTGAAGATAGGCAATCAGAGCCAACATACTGCGACTTGGGTGGGGCGGGACCGTGTAGCGTTACGAAAATGCGTACATGCGCGGCCGACAGAGGTCGAACGAAAATGCTAGGCCCGAAAGGGGCTCACACCGATTCTCGCATGTGTTATAACGTTGTTCTCTAGCGCTATTCTTCTGATCAGTTTTTTAAAAAACAACAGTTGTTATGTAAAGTTGAATAACAGTTGTTTCGCGTGTTATGTTCTTGTAATAGATGGCTATATCCGTTTTTCATTTGTTTAGTGGGCCTGTGGTATAGTCAACAAAGTCCCAATGACGCGTGACGTTGCCTTCGCGCACTTCGATCACGAAAATGGCCGGTTGAGCAAAGCGTTGCCCGTCTGCGAGCGTGTAGGTGGTTGTGCCCATATAGACCGCGTGGTGATTGGCTGCAAACGAAGCCTCCACTTCGAACCCGAATGCCGTGATGGTTTGGAACGTTGCCTTACGTCGTGCGATCACTTGCTCCAAGCCTGCATAGAGCTCGCCATATGGCGGGCCAAAAAGCTGTGCTGTTGGGTCTTGGAACATGACATCTGGAGCCATCAAAGTGGCCTGCTTGGTGAAGTCACGTTCGAGGTAAGCTTGGAGATAGCGATCTGCGACGGCTCGTGTGCTTGCTGTGGCGTCATCGAACCCATCGCCTAGACCAAAGGCTTCTATGTAGCTGCCAAAGTCAAGGCGCTCGGTAAGGCGGCCATCTTCCACCCGATGGATTGTGATAAATGGAAAACTGAAGACGGCATCCGATCCTTGGTATCCCGCCTGATACGTGCCGCGGTAGACTGCATATTCGCCTACGACAAATTGAGCATCTGGCATAAACGCAGAGTGCGCAAGTCCCCAGCTTTTTTGCATGGCAATGATGGTTGCAGCACCGGTCACAAGGCCCTCTGCAACGGGGCCCGTAAAGACCTCACCTGTGGGGTCTAAGAACGTCGCGTCGGGGGCATACACGGAGGCAAGTGCGTCGTACTGGCGGCTCAGGTCCAGGGCCATGTAATGCGCGGAGACCTCGGCGGTAGAGGTCAAGGCTTGCGCAGAGAGAGGTGTACAGGGCAGGGTTGCTAAACAGCAGAGTAGAAACAGAGTGCGGTCGTACATAGAGGCCGTGTCACGTTGGTAGGGTTCTGTGCCGCATGATACAGGCTTCCTCTACTACGTCACAGGGCATAATTGTGGGGCGGGGTGGTTAATTGCCCATCTCTGATAAAGCTGCACGTGCAGCATTGGCCAGTACGTTGCGTGGCGCACGCACCTGCGCGGCGGTTTCGATGAACGACCGATCTACTTCGGAGCCACAGGAGCCAAGCGCACGGACAGCCGCGGCTTGAGCGACGTAGCTGTGGTCGTGCTCATAGCGAAGGCGCAAGAAGGCTGCGCGGTCAGCATTGGGTGCGGCACACTGCTGGCCGAGTTGGCGGAGTGCCTCGGCACGGACGCGGCTGTGCGGGTCGCGGCGGGCCATCATTTGCAAGAAGGCGCTATCATCTGTGCTAAGCGCACGCAAAGCCGCCTCGCGGACCGCCCAGAACGTATCGTGTTCGCTAACCGATTGCAGCAATGTGGTGACTTCATTGTCAGCGCGGTGCTCTGCGAGTTGGGTTGCCGCCCAACGCCGTCCGGTGGCATCATCCTGGATAACTTGTGCCTGCAAATCGGCCACGGGCTTGGTGTAGGTCCATTCCTTGAGCAAGGCGTCGGCGGCGTCAAACCGCACGAAGTCGGGGCGCGTGGGGCTGGCGAGCGTGAACGTTGTGTCGGCGCGGTCTATCCAGACGCGTTCGCTGTGGCGAAGGCCGTCGGTGACGAGGTCGAAGCGAATGGGGAGGCGGTAGATGGGTGTGCCGTTGCTGGTATCTTGCACTTGCTGGACGCGCACACGTACATGCCCACGGGTGGCATCCCACGTATCGGATACTTCGAGCACAGGATGGCCGGGACTGAAGAGCCATTGGTCGAAGAACCAGCGGTAGTCGCGACCGGTGACGGTTTGGACCGTGGCAATAAAGTCTTCGGTGTCCGCAGGTTGGTACGCGTAGTCTATCAGGAAGCGCTGCAAGATGGCTTGAAAGGCAGTATCACCAAGGATATCGCGAAACATGTGCAGAATGGTTGCGCCTTTCTCGTAGAGGTGTCGGTCGAACATATCGCTGGGATATCGCCAGCGGTCGAACACGATGGGACGCTGGTAGCGGTCGCGGGCTTCGCGCAGGTAGGCGTCCCGTTTGCCGTGCATGTTGAGGGCCCCTTCGTCGGGGCCGAGGTCGTACCATGCCCAGCGG
>CAYYHN010000453.1:0-4462 GCA_964471245.1 uncultured Rhodothermaceae bacterium
CATTTCTCAATACGAAGGTTGGACATCCATAAGACCAAACTAAGAACGACTGTTCAAACTTATACGTTCGGTCCTATTACTCGACGTTCAGCACCTTGTGCGTCTGTACGGAGACACGCCACGTCGGATGCTTAAGTGCCACGTCAATGGCCTGCTTCGTCGCTTCGGCTAGGCGCGGGCCATCTTCGGGTTGCAACCACAACAAGGGCAACGCATGGCCACCTGCTTCGTGCCGACGTTGGCGTTGGGCAAACGAGCGGTAGGCATCCGGTTGGTAATCGGGGACGACGAGCTTGAGTTCGTCAAAAAACTCTAGCGTGAGATGCTTTTCAGGCAGCTTGGGGCTGCACACGATCCAATCCGGTGCCACCAGCGTGCCTGTGGTGGCATCGAGGCACGCATCGTGCAGGGCGACGGTACCGTTGGTTTCGGTGGCGACTTGGAATCCGGCTTGGTGCAGGGCGTGCATGAGGGTTGCATCCAGTTGGAGCAGCGGCTCACCACCGGTGAGCACGCAGAAGCGAATGTCGGCAGCTACAGCCAGCATGGCGTCGACCAAGGCGTCGGCGGTGTACGCAGTGCTGCCCTCCTTGGTGAAATCGGTGTCGCACCAAAGTGGGCAATCGGCTCCGGTGCGTTGGGCATCGCGCTGGCGATCCGTCTCGTAGCCTGACCACATGTTGCAACCCACGAACCGAACGAATACCGCTGGACGCCCCGCGAAGAGCCCTTCGCCTTGCAACGTGGGCCAGATGGCTTTGACGCGATACGTTTTTCGTGCGATGCGGCTCATGGCAGTGGTCTTTTAGTCACGCTGTTTTTACTGGGCATACCTATACCGCATCACGCACCTCAGGTTCGCGAAAGAAATACAGGCGCAAGACCATGCAGATGGATTATTTCGTCCCCTGTCTCACCGAACACACCGTCATACTTCTCTTCCTGTACGATCAGTTTGTTCTCAACTTGAGACCCAAAAGCCACAAAAACCAAAATATTCCTCGTTGTAGTTAGTGAATCACTCAACTTGTACAGCACTAGCTGTCTCAATTTATCATTTCCCACTTCGCTACGACTATGCTCGCTGCTACATCGTTTCGTCCACTCGCGGCTCTGGTTCGTCTCCGCCCACCTCAGCCGTGGCACATTGCCGCGCTGCTCATTCTTATGGCGTTGATCGCGTGGCTTCCGGCGCGTGCCCAACAAGGTCCAAACCCCGGGCTGGCTCCGGTGGAATCCTTCGTGGCCTCGCAAGGCGGATCTGCTACGGCCTATGATATCGCAGCCCGATTTGCAGCACCGGACATCAACCAATTCACAAGCCCAAACGTCTTCAATGCCGGGACCACTTCAACGATCTCCGTGGATGCGCTCAGCAGTACGCACTTTGTGGTCGCCTATAGCGATGGAAGCAGTAGCGATCACGGCACAGCCGTTATCGGCGAAGTCTCAGGGTTGGTCGTGAGCTTTGGTGCACCCGTTGTGTTTAATGCGGACGCAACCTCATTTGTGAGCGTTGCAGCACTGGGCAGCACCCACTTCGTAGTGGCCTACCGCGATGACAACAACGGCAACCAAGGTACCGCAATTGTTGGTGAAGTGACAGGCACGACGATTGACAGCTTCGGTGCAGCAAGCACCTTTAATCCAGCAGTCACTAGCTTCATTTCCGCTGATGCACTTGATGCTACTCATTTCGTAGTGGCCTACCGGGACGCCTCCAACTCAGGCTTTGGTACGGCGATCGCCGGTGAAGTCTCAGGAACGACTATCAACAGCTTTGGAGCAGAAGTTGTTTTTGATGCTTCAGATGTGCGCAATACTGACATTGCAGCCCTGAGTGCCACACATTTCGTCATTGCGTATCGTGATTTCACCAACAGCGAATTTGGTACATCGATCATCGGTGAGGTAGCAGGTACAACTATCAGCTCTTTTGGGGCAGAGAGCGTGTTCAGTGCTGCGGCAACGACCCGTTTTTCGGTTGCAGATCTCGACGCTACGCATTTTGTGGTCGCCTACCAAGATGCAGGCAACAGCAACTTTGGCACAGCCGCTATCGGCGAAGTGACGGGGACAACGATCAGTACCCTTGGCACGGCGAGTGTGTTTGAAGCAAGCACGACAACGAATATTGGCGTCTCGGCACTCAGCAGTACAGAGTTCGCCCTAGCCTACCGCGATGGCGGCAACGGTGGCCAAGGCACGTCGGTTACGGGCGAAGTTTCAGGCACGATGATTACGGGCTTTAGTGCGGAAACGATCTTCAACACAACGGATTCGCGAGGTATGTCCGTCGCGGCGCTCAATTCAACGGACTTTGCCATCGGCTTCAGCGACTTTTCCAACGGTTCCTTTGGGAATGCTGTCGTAGGAACCACAGCGTTGCCGCTGACCTTACTCGTCGATCCAGCTTACCTCATCGAGCCCATCGGCACGGAAGTCGAGCCCGGCTTCTTTGTTGGTTACAATGCGTTTGGCACGGTGCAGGCCGCTATCGATGGTGCCGCTGAAGGTGCTACGATCACGCTGACAACAGCCGTGTATGCCGAAGCCATAGCCATCGACAAAGATCTTACGTTGATAGGCGAAACAGGGACGGCGGCCGACGTTACCATTGCAGCTGGTGCGGCACAAGGCAACGGTATTACGATCACGGGCGCAGACACCGAGGTGACCATCGAAGACCTTACGGTCACCACCACTGATGCAGCGGCTGATGGCATCTTCGCTGATGGTATCACCAGCGTTACCCTCGACAACGTGGTAGCATCCAACCACGACGGCGACGGCATCGACCTGAGCAACCTTAGCGGCGGCGTCATGCTGAGCAGCGTGGTAGCATCAGGCAATGACCCGGGCGTCTCAGTAGTTGGCGCAGCCTCCTTCTCGGACACCAACGGCGTCTTCGAAGACAACGACGACCACGGCATTTTCCTGCAAGACATCGCAGGCAATGTTACGCTCGATGGCACCCGCCTCGACGATAACGATGCCAACGGTGCAGGTGGTGGCGATGGGCTTCGGGCCGTCTCCAGCGATGGGTGCACGACACCCGCCATTGGAGGTGACCTCTCCGTGAGTGGCGTCACGGTACGCCAAGACACCGGTATCCAGCGGCGCGGCATCTTTGTCGAATGTGTAGCAGGCACGGTCGAATTTGACGGCAGCACCAATGCGATCACCGTCAGCGGGCACACGTTTGCAGGCGTGCTGATCGGCGAGGGTGGCACGACGGCTACGTTCACCGAGGGGAGCTACAGCAACAACGGCGCTGGCATCAACTTGACGAGCTTCTCCGGTACGATTACGGCCACGAATGTCGATGTCTCCGGTAGCACAAACGGTTCGGGCTTTGTCATCGACATGACACCGACGCTAAACATCAGCGGGGGCACGTTCAATGACAATGCCTTCAGCGGCATTTTAGGCACCAACATCACGGCCACCACGTTCACCGATGGCGTGACGGCCACGGGCAACACGTTCAATGGCGCACGCATCGAAACGGGCGATACGTTCAGCGATACCGACGGCATGTTCAATACATACGACGCCAACGGGTGGCTGCTGATCGGGATCACGACGACGGTGGACTTTACTGGCACAACGGCCAACGGCAACGATGCCGACATCAGCGGCGCGGGCGATGGCATCAACATCGATGGCACAGCAGCCGTAACGCTCGCGGACGTGACGGCTTCGGGCAACGATCCGGGCGTCATGGTCGTTGGCGCGGCCTCATTCGCCGACACGGATGGCACGTATGAAGACAACGCCGACGGCGGCATCTACATCGTCGACATCGTCGGTGATGTGACGTTGACACGCACCATCCTCCGCGACAATGACACCAACATGGACAATAGTGGTGACGGCTTCAATGCTTCGGCCACCGATTGTGACGTAGCGGATGCCATTGGCGGCAACCTGATGGTGAATGGTGCCACCATCGGCATCGTGGATGACCAACAGGAGCAGGGCGTTTTCGTGGAGTGCATTGCAGGCAGTGTCGAATTTGACGGATCGACTGACCCCATCCTCGTCGACGACAACACCGCTAATGGTGTAAGCATTGCTGAAGGTGGCACCACGGCTACCTTCACGGAGGGGGACTACACGAACAACGGCTTGAATGGCATCTTGCTCAATGCTTCTTTCTCCGGTACGCTCACCATCACGGATGTTAATGCGTCGGACAACACCAACGGCGGACTCGGCGGCTCTGGCAACGCCGATGCGGTCTCCGTTAGTGGGAGCTCCTTCAATGGCAATGCCTTCGGTATTTTCAGAAGCGATACGCCCACCATCACCCTCATGGAGAATTCCGTGATCGGGAATACGAGCTATGGAGGCTATTTCCTTCTCGCGGATACGTTTACCGATACGGGCAGTGTGTTTCGCGGCAATGGCGACGAGGGGCTCCGCCTTCAGAACATCACCGACGTGTCGCTGACCGAGA
>CAYYHN010000454.1:0-4445 GCA_964471245.1 uncultured Rhodothermaceae bacterium
CACCCACAAACGGACCAATCTACAGAGTCCGTTCACTATCACCATGTCTTGGAAAGAGATAACGACTAACCCAACGTTGCCCGAAGTTCGTTACTGCTTTTTCTTATCAAAGGCCGCGTCGAACGCTACAGATGACGGTGGAAAGTCAATGCTACGGATGAAGTCACAGGCTTCGGCTGCCCCGTGTTCGCGGTCCATGCCGCTGTCTTCCCATTCGATGGAGAGCGGGCCGTTGTAGCCGACACGGTTGAGGGCGCGGATGATCTCCTCGAAGTCGATGCTGCCCCGCCCGATGGAACGGAAATCCCAACAGCGGTCGCGGTGGCCGAAGTCGAGGTGGCCGCCGAAGACGCCGGACGGCATGCCCTTGCTTGACCACCAGACATCCTTCATGTGGGCGTGGTAAATGCGGTCGCCGAAGCGCTCGATGAAGGCCACGTAGTCAACGCCTTGATAGCCAAAATGGCTGGGATCGTAGTTGAAGCCGAACGCCTCGCGGTGCCCCAGCGCCTCCAACGCCCGCGCTGCGCTGCTGATGTCGAAGGCGATCTCTGTTGGGTGCACCTCCAGCCCAAACCGCACACCGACTTCGTCGAATACGTCGAGGATCGGGTGCCAACGGTTGGCGAAGTCCTCAAAGCCTGCGTCGATGCTGCCGGGCAGGACGGGTGGGAATGAATACAGCAGGTGCCAGATGCTGCTGCCTGTGAAACCGTTTACGACCTTCACGCCAAGCTTCGCTGCAGCCCGTGCTGTGTCCATCATCTCCTTGGCAGCACGCTGGCGTACGCCTTCCGGCTCGCCGTCACCCCACACATATGGCGGCACAATTGCCTGATGCCGCGCATCGATGTTGTCGCAGACCGCCTGCCCGACGAGATGGCTGCTGATGGACCACACCTTGAGGCCATGCTCGGCAAGCAGATCATGACGGCTCTGGCAGTAATCCGGCTCGGCGAGTGCCCGCTGCACCTCGAAATGGTCGCCCCAGCAGGCTAGTTCGAGGCCATCATACCCCCACGAGGCGGCTTTTTCAGCGAGTTCGGCGAGCGGCATATCGGCCCATTGGCCGGTGAACAACGTAACGGGACGGGACATGGTTTGGGTATGGGAGTTAGGTGGATGGGAAAGGGGGGATTTTGAGAAAGGGAGATAGTGTGTGTGAAGATACGCAGGTACTTCTTTTATGGTTTTCTAATGAGATTCAGGCAAAACTATGCCTTATCAATCACGAAACTTCCTCACAGTTGAGCGCAAATTTTTGCTCACGATAGACAATACCAAAAGATGGTGCAGCTATTTCTGGGGTCCACCCATACTGGCAGCCAAACCGAATAGCTTGTTCAACAAAGTGCGGCGTAACAATACGTGGTTCAAAGACTTCTTTAGTATCACGGTCTTTGATATGCAACCATACGTCATACCAGCCAAAATCTATCTCTAATCGCTGCAAATGCTTACCGTCCAAACTGACTTCGATTAAACCGGAATGCATATTCAATCGCCACCGATAGGCTTGATCATCGACGACAATGGGACGAAAGCCCCGTTTCTTTCTAGGTCTCGCCATAATCTAGAGCATTACATTCTCCCTCTCTCCCACGCACCCATTCCCCATGCTCAAACAACCGGCGTGTAGCGGGCGTCAACCCATGCACGAGCTTGGCCGCTTTTTAGGACGGTTTCGATAAAGTGGACGCCGTAGGCACCTTCGACATGGGTTGGGAAGTCGAGGTCGAAGGCGGTGGGCTCTTCGCCAGCAATGCGTGCGGCGATGGTGCGACCTGCGTTGACGTAGATGTTGGCAAAGGCTTCAAGAAAAGCTTCAGGGTGCCCGGCGGGTAAGCGTGTATTGTGCTGCGCAACGTCAGAGAGGTAGCCATTTCCACGGCGTAGGATCTGTTCGGGCGCATCGAGCGGGCGGTAGTAGAGATCGTTGGGCTTCTCTTGGTGCCAGCGCAGTGAGCCCTGCGTGCCGTATAGACGAATATTCAGGTTGTTCTCCTCTCCCGCCGAAATCTGCGACGCCGCCAACACACCTTTGACCCCACCTTCGTATTCGGTCAACACGTTGATATCATCATCCAGCAAACGGCCGGGCACAAATGTGTTGACATCGGCGCACAGGGCTACGAGTTGGCGGCCGCCGATGTAGCAGGCGAGGTTTTCGGCGTGCGAACCGATGTCGCCGAGGGCACCAGCACCAGCTAGCTTCGGATCGGTGCGCCAGACGGCTTGCTTGAGGCCGGTCTGCTCCAACGGCGTCGTCAACCAACCCTGCGGGTACTCGACCATGATTTTCCGCAATTCGCCGATCACACCCGTCTTGACCATGTGCCGGGCGTGCTTGACCATCGGGTAGCCGGTGTAGTTGTGCGTCAGCGCGAACACCACATCATGCTCAGAAACGAGGCGGCAGAGTGCTTCAGCATCCGCTAGCGTTGTCGTCATCGGCTTATCGCAGACCACGTGGAAGCCCGCCTCAATGAAGGCCTTGGCGATCTCAAAATGCACGTGATTGGGCGTGACGATGGAGACAAAGTCGATGCGTTCGCCCTCAGGCAGCGCTGCTTCTTTTTCGACCATCTCCTTGTAAGAACCGTAGACGCGGCTTGGGTCAAGCATCAGCGCTTCGCCTTGCTGCCGCGACTTGTCGGGGTTGGTCGAGAATGCTCCGGCGACGAGGTCCATCGTACCATCGAGTGCAGCCGCCTTGCGGTGGACCGCCCCGATAAATGCACCAGGGCCGCCGCCCACCATGCCATATTTCAGCTTTCGTCCTATTGCCATATCGTTGATTGTATTTCGTCGTTCGAGATGTAAACTGCTGCCTTTTACCGCAAATTTGTGCCCCATGCACGCCCTAAAGTGTCATACGGGACGGCACCTTCGTATTCGGAAAACAGATGCCGGTTGGTATGCTCCTGTGTCATCCCAATCTCAGACGTATAATAGCCCCACAGCGTAAGTTCCTTCATGCGATGAAAGAACGGCGCCGCTTCGGGATCCAAAGCGGGATCACCTGCCATCACACCTTGCAGCCAATTCCAAGCCTCCTCCTCCATCGTCGTGAGCATGGCCGTTTGGGTCGCCTCATCCAATTCGACAAATGCAGTTGCGTGGGCGGCCTGTGCGTCGGCGTCAAGCGAATCAAGACCGCTAAGAAACGCGGCCTTGTCATCCTCATCGAACCACTCGGTCAAAAGCAGGTCAGCGAACTCGTGGACGCCTGCGGCGCGTGCGCCCGGTGTATCCGTAGTGGGAATGATGAGTTCGGCGAGCGTGGCCACGCGTTCGAGTTGTTCAGGCGCCAGCGTCTGCGGTACAAATGGCTCGACAGAAGGTGCGGCTTGGCATCCGCTTAATACGGCCGAAGCGAAAGGCAGCGACACGGCTCCGCCTAGCATCAAGCCTAACCGTTGCAAAGCTGCTCTTCGAGAAATGGTGGAATCCATCATCATTACAGGTTGCGTTTTTGGTGCTCCTCGACAGCGAACGCTGCCGCTCGAGCTGTGAGGGCCATGTACGTAATGGACGGGTTTTGACATGCCGATGATGTCATGCACGCACCATCGGTCACAAAGACATTGGGCACATCGTGGCACTGGTTGTTGCTGTTGAGCACGGACGTACGCGGGTCGCTGCCCATACGCGCCGTGCCCATCTCATGAATTCCAAGCCCCGGCTCAGCTCCGTAGCCGCCTTCGGTAAAGTTGTCGTACGTCTCGACGTTGGTACACCCGGCTGCATCCAACATCTCTGCTGCGCTTTGCATCATGTCCTCGCGCATGGCAAACTCGTTTTCGCCCCATTCCATGGAGATACGCAGCACCGGCATGCCCCATTTGTCGACTTCGGTGTCGTCGAGGTAGACGTAATTGTCGTAATTAGGCAGCGTCTCACCGAAACCGATGAGGCTCATTTGCCACGGTCCCGGATTGCGAAGCTCAGCCTTGAGATCGGCCCCGAAGCCGCGCACTGGGCGTCCCCACGTTGGGCGTGACGCCGCGCCTTGGTAGGCGTAGCCGCGCGTGTAGTCGCTGCGGCGCGAGCGGGCGTCGAGGTTGCGGAAACGTGGGACGTAGATGCCACTCGGGCGGTTGCCGCTGTAGTAGATATCTTCGTGGCCGGGGATGGTGCCACGTGCGCCGAGTTGGAAGTGGTGATCCATCAGGTAATGGCCCAGCGACCCACTGTCGTTAGCGAGGCCATCAGGAAAACGCGTCGAGGTCGAGTTGAGCATAATCTGCGCCGTGCCCAACGCCGAGGCGCACAGGAACACGAGCTTGCCTTCGAACTCGATCACTTCCTTGGTCTGCGCATCAATCACACGGACGCCAGAAGCCCGCCCCGTCTCGTTGTCGTAGATGATGCTGTGCACAATGCTAGGCGGCCGGAGCGTCATGTTGACTGTGGCAACAGCGGCAGGTAACGTGGCGGCGTTG
>CAYYHN010000455.1:0-4443 GCA_964471245.1 uncultured Rhodothermaceae bacterium
GAGACTCGAAGGATTGATGCTCCTCCGCGTTTGGCGTCGACGGTTGTGTAGGTGCCGGTGTGACTACCTCATCGGCTTGAGCAGTCGGTGCATCCGTAGGCTGCGGAGTCTCTGCTATGGAACGTTCACGAGCGTCCTTGATTACCGGTTCTGAAGGCTCGGGTAACAAGAAGGCGAGCGTTGCCTCGTCATCAAGTGCATCGTCCAACACATTGCTTAAATCCGTCAGGTCAATACCTGCCAGTTCATCGCCCAACGCTTCTAGCAAGTATGCATCTTCCGCTCGGAAGTCGGACATAGCCTCATCATTCGGAGTCACCTGCGGTTCAGGGGACGACGAACTCTTCGCAGGTTTCTGCGGAGGTTGGGGCACGCGCGGCGCCCTGGGCGGGCGACCAAACGGCGAGCCGGTGAACGGATGTGAAGGCGAGTTTGACAAGGGTCACACCTCTGGCTTGTGTGCTGGCGAGCGCAACTAGTTGCTCATGAAGTCTGTACTGGAGGGGGAGATAAGAGCGATTTCAGACGAGATGATCGTCAAGAAACATATGGCGATGGTGATGATGACAGCCACAACTGTCTGGATCGTTTCCACCGCCGACTTCAACTTTAACGACGTCTCTTTCTCGTAGTAGTCGGCCATTTGGAGCGCACTCTTTCGCACACTCCCGGTCTCGGCACCGCTTCGGAAGCGGGCGAGCGCCATCGACGTAAATACGCCGCTAGCCTCCATCGATCGCACCAAATCTGCCCCCTGTGCAACCATCATAGGGACCGTAATCGTTTTAACCTGATGCTCCATATAGGCATTGCCGCAAGCCTCGGCCGCAATCTTGATAACCGAGATATTGTCGCCACTACCGGAATACAGTACAGCGAATACACGACAGAAAATCTCCACGTTTAGCTTGTGGAGCAGCGACCCAATGCCAGGGAGCCGTATCATGTTTTTGTGTATCAGGAAGGTGCCTTTTGTACTCTTGGCAAAGCTCACCCCCCCGCCAATTATGAGTGTAGAAAACAAGAACACCCACCCGTAGTTGCTGTCCATCCATTTGGAGAAGGCCAGCGTCTTTTGCGTTAAGGGTGGCAGTTCAATGCCAAAGCCCTCAAACAAGCCTGCCGTCTGCGGGAAGATGTACCACACATACCACACAAAGGCGGCAGCGAGGAAAATCAGTGTGATGATCGGCGTAATCATCGCACTTTTTACGTTCTTTTTGAACTCATTCTGGCGTTCCAAAAAGCGTGCCGTGGCTTCGTATATCTCCGCCATGTTACCGCTTCGGGACGCAATGCCGAGCATATAGGATGTAAACTTGCCCAACATATGTTGGTGCTTCATGAACGCTTGTTGGGCTTCCATGCCCGACTTCAGATCGGCGTTCAGGTCGCGGATCACCTGCTTGAGGCTGCGCGAGGACACGTCGTTTACAAGGAGGTTGAGCACCTCGTCGAACGGCAGTTTTTCTTTGAGCAGGTTTGCTGAAAGACGCACGAACATGATGAGGTCTTGCTGGGGCGGCTTCGTTTGAAAAGCGAAGAGCTTTTTCTCAACCTTGATTACCTCGAGGCCCATTTTGGCCAATGCCGTACGCAATTCATCGGCAGAAAATGCTTTCTGCTCCCCTTGCACAACCTTGCCATTGGGATGGCGCACCTTGTAGACAAACTGGGTACGCTGCTCTAATGCGCGCTGGCGGAACCCGTGCTTTTCGGCCAGGGTCGCAACCTTTCGGGTAGCGGCACGCTGCGACGGCGCAAACACCGTCCCTTGGACCGGTTGCCCCGACTGGCTTACCCCGCTAAAACGAAACTCTTTCAGTGCCATAAGACGTGCGTTACGCTGCTATCTGTGGTGCGAATATAAATGTGGAGGCTAGCTGCCAAGCGTGATGCTTCCGTCGTGTACCACGGTTGTCGAATCGATCGAATTACCGTTTACAAAAATCTGTATTCCGACTTCAGGGTATTTGGTGCTGACGGCTGTGATCACAAGTTCATTCCCGATGGCTTTTGTGATTTTGTAGGTGCCAACTAAGGTTGTCTCACCAACAAACAGGGCTTGCATCCCGTTGTTTTCGAGGCCGGAGTAGCTCGCATTTCCGCCCCTATATGGATCGGTTTTTGTCTTCCAGTACACGGCTTCCGAAGCGATGGTCAGCCCACGGCCTAAAAGGTTGTCGACCGTATTCTGACGCATCTTGTTTTCGAAGACAACGGTACCGATGACTACTGCTAGGGCGACCAAGACGATGCCCATCACGAGCAATAACAGTTGCTGCTGTCCCATAATTGGTTTCGGCTAACTTTGGCGTTTGTTAAATCCGAAGCGTTACTTCCTAACGCCAATGCTTCTATCCTATCTAGGCCAAAAAGGCCAAAAACGTAGGCGCGGCATCCATGCTAGGGCAGCGTGCCCATGGCATGGATGCCGCGCCTGATGTCATATTCTATTGGCCCGTCGAGTTACGGCTCCTCAGGGCCAAGTCCTGCGTGCTAGCTTAGAGCGTGCAGTTCGTTGCATCCGGGTTGGAGACGCTCAGGTCGCTCGTCGAAGAAGCAATCGAGGTCACGATGCACTCGGGCGTCGTACCATAGACACCCACGCGGACGTAGTTGCTGTTGACCGTGTTGCTGCCAGTGAGGACGAGCGAAGACGCGTTAGCTGTGGTGACCACAAATTCGCCGTTCAGGTTGTCGTAGTTACCCGAAGAGTTCGGCGTGTAACCAAGCTGGTTGAACGTGACGCCGGTGAAACCCGATGCGCTGGCACCGCCACCGAAAGCCTGTGGCTTCAGTTTCCATGCCTGTGCGTCCGACGCGATGCGAATGCCATCGTTTACCATAGCGTCCGAGTTCGCTTTCTTCTGGTTTTCGCTGAAAGCTTCGATGCCGACAACGACGGCCAAACCGACGATCACGATGCCGAGAACCAGAAGGAGAAGTTGCTGCTGACCCATTGTTCAGTCTCCGTAGTTTGTTGTAGTGTGTGTGTGTGTTGAACAGTGTGTGTTCGTTGCCCGAGTCGCCGTTGCGTGTCCCGGTTCGCTTGATGCTGTATCGGTTGCGCAACAAGGGGACTTAAGCGATCACTCCAGTTTTGTTGTGGTAAAACACCAGAGTACAGGGCTGATCTTCCCATGGTATCGGCACACACCAATAGGCATTAAGTCATACCCAAAAAAAATATCCCTCATGCCTGATACCGAGGGCTCCGCTCCGCTTGGTCTTGTCGCTGTAAGCAACCTCAGGCCTCTAGCTCCGTAAGGGTTCAAAACAACATCATTTACAACCATTGGAAGCAACTAACATGGCGAATTCATCCAACGGATTCTCCTTTGAAGAAGTACGCGTCAAAGGAAGTCAACTGATAGACAAGGTCCGCGAAATCATCGACGAAGGCTCCGCTAAACGCCTAATTATCAAGAAGGACGAGCGAGTCCTTATGGAACTCCCCTTATCGTTTGGCGTGGGCGGTGCAGCGGCTGCCGTCCTCTTGGCACCTTCGCTTGCAGCCGTAGGTGCCATCGCGGCATTGGTGACAGATGTCAGCATTCTCATCGAACGCAAAGACCCTAACATCACGGAAGTTGAAGCCGAAATCATCGAGCCCGACGAAACACCTTAAGTCAGGTCATAAATCTTCTGCTTTCTACTCAACGCCAGTTCATGCTGGCGTTTTTTTATGGTTTGTTGGAATCTTTCGCACCATATTTATTTTGGCAAATTCAGAATTTGGGCGTACGTCCCAGATAACACGTTTGCATCCATGCCTACATCTTCTTCCCTTCCGGTTTCTTTTGATGACATTACTGCAGCCCATGCTCGTCTTGATGGCGT
Organism: uncultured Rhodothermaceae bacterium; assembly: GCA_964471245.1. Lineage (GTDB taxonomy): Bacteria > Bacteroidota > Rhodothermia > Rhodothermales > CAYYHN01 > CAYYHN01. The sequence continues at coordinate 3,844 of CAYYHN010000455.1, forward strand.
AGCGCATAGAACGCCTGTGCTTCAGTCGCGCACACTTAATCGCGCCGTCGGTGCAGAGGTATTTCTCAAGGCAGAAAATTTCCAACGAACTGGGGCATTCAAGTTTCGCGGGGCATACAATGCACTGGCCCAACTTTCTCCCAAACAACAGCAGCATGGTGTGCTGACCTACTCGTCGGGCAATCACGCGCAAGCCGTCGCACTCTCCGGGCAACTTCTTGGCATTCCTACGACGATCATCATGCCCGACGACGCCCCCGCCGTCAAACTTGCTGCCACGGCTGGGTATGGTGCCGAAATCATCCGCTACGATCGTGCGGCCATCACCCGGGAAGCACTTGCCAAAGAAGTCAGCACGGCACGAGGTCTGCCAATTATCCCACCCTACGACCACCCACATGTGGTAGCTGGGCAAGGCACTTCGGGCAAAGAGTTACACGAAGCCATTCCCAATCTTGACGTGCTCTTAGTGTGTTGCGGTGGAGGAGGTCTCCTCTCTGGCTGTGCCATCGCCACAAAAGCGCTCAATCCCAACTGCCGTGTCATCGGCGTTGAGCCTGCAGCAGCCGATGACGCAACACGATCATTCCACAGCGGCAC
>CAYYHN010000456.1:0-4442 GCA_964471245.1 uncultured Rhodothermaceae bacterium
GCGCGTCTACCACCTTGAGATCCCCGACGAAGGTCTGCGCACACTTTGCCGCCGCGACCCGTGGTTCCGCACGCTCTACTCCGGCAAGGAACTCGGCGTCAGCTTCACCGAAGACCGCGACTCGACGATCTTCCGCCTCTTCGCACCACGTGCTGATCGCGTCCAGATGTACCTTTACCATGGCCGCTACGACGAACACGAGGCTGCGGCCCAAGTCGTCGACCTCGCCATGGACGCTGATGGCGTATGGGAGGCCGAGTTGCTCGGCGACTATCACGGCATGTACTACGACTTCCGTCTGCTTGGCCCTGACGACCCCGGCGATTACTTCTACAATACGCACGGCCAGCACATCACGGATCCCTACGCCCGCGTGAGCGACGACTCCTTTGGCAAAGGCCGTGTGTGGCACCCCACAACACCACCCAGCCCGGTCCGAGGTGGCCGTCCGGCGATGGAAGAAGTCATCGCCTATGAGGTGCACGTGCAGGACTTTGCCGACCTGCTGCCCGTCAACAGCCGTGAGAAAGGCACATTTGCAGGCATGATGGCGCCAGGCCTGACCAACTCGCGCGGCGAACCCGTTGGCTTCGACTACCTCGTTGACCTCGGCATCAATACGGTCCACCTGATGCCCGTACAAGAATACCTGCATTACCCTGACGCCGAGTGGCAAGCCGCCTTCGGCGACGACCCGTACATGCAGGAACTCGGTGTGAGCGAGGAAAATTACCAGTGGGGCTACCGCACGACGCACGCCTTCGCCGTAGAGAGCCGCTTCCGCACGCGTGGCGGCGAGCCCGGTGACGAGCGCGACCAGTTCCGCGACCTCGTGCAGGCATTCCACGACCAAGGCCTCGCTGTTATCATCGATGTGGTGCCCAACCACACGGGCGAAAACATGGATGCGCGGCACATGCTGTTCAACTTCAACGGCATCGACCTGCCCTACTACCACCGCACCAGCGAAGAGCTCAACCACATCGGCCCGTTTGGCAACGAAGTAAAGACGGAAGACCGCCCGATGGTCCAGCGCTGGGTTGTCGATCAGCTCAAACATTGGGTCGATGAACTCGGCGTCGACGGTTTCCGCATCGACCTTGCCGGACAGATTGACGAGCAGACGTTGCGCTACCTTAAGACGCAGTTGCCCGAGGACCTGATCATCTACGGCGAGCCGTGGATTGCGCCGAGCGACCCTGATGTGAATGCCAACCCCGACTGGGCGTGGTACAAGGTGGACGCACCCATCGTCTACTTCCAAGACGACGCGCGCAACGCATTCAAAGGCCCGGTCTCGCCACCGCAGGACAAAGCTGTTGACCGTGGCTACGCCGGGGGCGACGGTAGCCAACGTGCCCGCGCCATGCTGGGCCTGACCAACGGCTGGGACGAAGAAGGTGACCCCAACGAAGGCATCAACTACCTCGACATCCACGACAACTGGGCCCTCGCCGACCGCTTCGCGACGAACGACTGGAACGGCCTCGAAGGCGTCGACCAAAAGCCGTTCAAAGTGGCGGCAGGTCTGCTGTTCACCTCGCTTGGCCCTATCGTGCTGCACGGTGGCACCGAGATCATGCGCAGCAAGGGCGTTGCCCCATTGGAGGAAACGATCAAGGAGACCGCGACTGGCCCCATCTACATGAAAGGCCGTGGCGACACGTACAATACGCGCACGCCCAACCAGTTCATCTGGGAAAGCGTCGGCCGCAGCGACGGACCGAACGACTACGCCAACATGCACGCCTACTGGCGCGGGCTAATTCACTTCCGCACAAGCGACCTCGGCGAAGTCTTCCGCGTCGGGGGCATGGTGCCGCCACCCGACTACTACCAGTTCATCACGCCTGACAATGAGCAACTGCTTGGCTACCTCGTTGATGGCAAGGTGTTGGTGCTCATCAACACGGGCATGTCCGATGTGTCGTTCGATGACGTGGCGCTACCCGAAGGCACGTGGAAGCTCATCGCCAACGCCGACGCCGTAGACCACCGCCGTGGCGTCCCCGGCGCTGATGCCCTCCTCGAAGGCGGCCGCTCGCTCAGCCTCGATGTACCCGCGCAAAGCCTCAAGATCTGGGTGATGCAATAATCTGCCTTATTTCTTGCCATACAAAGCGCCTGTCTTCTCTTGGAGGCAGGCGCTTGTTTGTTCAGCGAAGGCATCAAAGAGGTCAGACGGCTTGCTGCGCTACAGCCGCACGAGCCGCGTCGCGACGCTGCCGCAGGTAGGCGCGCATATCTTGCGGTGCCATAGCCGAGGGTACAGCGAGAAAGGTGGCAAGATGCTCCGGATACAATCCTGTACCAAGGTGTGCTGCGACCTCCGAACGAAAGCGCCGTTGTTTGCGGCGACCGCCATGCATGCCCGAGTCAGCGCCATTGGTGTGGTAGGTGCCTGAAGCGAACGCCGCCTCGTTGAGCGCATAGCCCATCCAGTCGGCAAACAGTGCCGTCCCGCTGGATGGGTTGAGTAGATGCAACGGATCGGCGTGCTTATCCCAAAGCGGGTCATTGAGTATCACGAGACGCATTGGCTGACCTTGGGCTGCCAGCCAATCGGCAAGTAAGCCATGCGGATGCTCATCAAGGCCATAACATCCATCAGCCGCAGGGTACTTACGCTTGAACTCGACGCAACACACACCATCAACACTGTCAACCAGCGCATCCAGATCCATGGGCTGACGGCCGAGCCACGGATAGAGGTAGCAGTTGACCAGCGTGCGCATCAGCGAAAGGCGTGTCCAGTCATCAGGTGCAAAGAGACGGCCCAAGCATGTCAGCGCGGCATCTTGTTGGGTAGCATCCCGGTGGCGGTAGTTGCGAGGCGTTGCAGCGGGGTGCGTGTGCCCCGTCAGCGTAGTCATCAGGTCATCCAATGGAGACCAAGCGCCGGCGTCGTTGTACAAACGGGCCAGAAACGCACTTCCCTCAGCCTTGATGCAAATCACCGGGCAACGGTGTGTCATGAGTAGTGCAGCAAATTGCTCGTCGCGGCTGTACCAAGGCGCTTGAGGACCAAGCAAGCGAAAACCGTAGCGAGGTGGCCCCGTTTTCTGTAGCGAAAGGATCCATCCTGTACTATATCCTGATGCCCCAAGTGTCGTGTGGAGTTGCCGATTGAACAGCCACTCGTATGCGAACGAAGCCAACCGTTTGTGGCCTTCGGCTCGCAGTTGATGCTGAACGTGCGCTGGATCACTCGGATCAAGGCGAGCACTGCGGGCAGCTTCGCAACAATGCATAACAGTGGGGCGTCGCATAAGGCATACGGGATGGAGAGGCATACTCCACCAGACGCCGCAACCGATTCTTATTTCACGCTGCGTGTGAACAACTAAAAACGCCCTGCTCGCAGATACGAGTAGGGCGTTTGATAGCGTATGTCCCGTGTGCAGACCTAGCGGCTGCCACCCACCTTGCTAATAGAAGCGCGCAAACGGTTGCGGGCTTTATCAAGGTCGGCTTGAATCTTGGCACGTTCCTCTGGTGAGGCATTGGCCAAGCGTTCCAATGCGCGCTGCTCGGAGGCCTTGGCACGTTCCACATCGATCGCCGAGGCAGGCTCAGCGGTTTCGGCGAGGACCGTCACCTTGTTATTCAACACCTCCAAGAAACCACCACTCGTTGCATAGACAAACGGCGTGCCTTCACTGTCGGTGATCACCAATTGGCCCAGCTCGAACGCTGCAATCATCGGGGCGTGGTTGTGGAGCACGGTAAAGGACCCCATCACACCGGGTGCTTTCACTCCACGCACTTCGCCCTTAAACACGCTGCCCTGCGGCGAGACGATATCTACGTAAACAGTACCAGCCATAGTTCGTTATTCGGTTTTCGTGATTCGTACGTTCGCGTTGCTCACTTTGGCATCTTGTTTTTAGGCTAAACAACCAAAGCGAACGCAGTGAGCGTACGAATCACGAATCACAAAAGCTCACGGAGTGAGCGTGCGAAATCCTACGCTTCAGCGAGCATTTTCTCGCCGGACTCGATGACTTCCTCGATGGTGCCTTTGTACATGAAGGCGCCTTCGGGTAGGTGGTCGAGTTCACCGCTGAGGATCATCTTGAAGCCACGGATGGTGTCTTCGAGCTTGACGTATTTGCCAGGCGTACCCGTGAACTGCTCGGCCACGAAGAACGGCTGCGACATGAAGCGCTGCGCACGGCGAGCGCGGCCCACAACCTGCTTGTCTTCGTCCGAGAGTTCGTCCATACCAAGGATCGCGATGATGTCTTGCAGCTCTTTGTAGCGCTGAAGAAGCTGCTGCACGTCCTGCGCCGTCTGGTAGTGCTCGTCACCGATGATGTTCGGATCGAGGATACGCGACGTGGAGTCGAGCGGGTCGATGGCCGGGTAGATACCCAGCGAAGCGATCTGGCGGGCCAACACCGTCGTGGCGTCGAGGTGGGCGAAGGTCGTTGCCGGAGCCG